>NZ_JBCOAB010000004.1:0-129896 GCF_040227035.1 Clostridium sp. RTP31139st1_H3_RTP31139_211217 | reverse complement strand
TGCAAAAAGGAGGATTCGAATTCGAACCCTCCTTTTTTTATCGGCTAATATCAAAATTTATTTTGATACAGCCCCTTTTTTTTGTATTTATAATACCATAACTTTTACTTGTGGTTTTAGAAAGTTTTTAGAGTGGAGTAAAAATAATAGAAGCAAATGCATAAAAAAATCATATGCATATAATTTTTAGTATACTATGCAAATTGAGAGTTTCACAGTTTATGTATATACGATTAACAAGCCTTTTATAGTCCTACTGATTAATTAATTTGAAATCGATATGATATAGATAAATTCTTTAAAGAGCCAATTAGAAAAAGTTGTTATAAAAGTTTTAAATGGTAATTATGATAAAGTTCGATTGTTAATTTAATAACGAAAGTAGTATAGTGAGGTTGTAGATAAAAATTTTTAAAAGCTTAAAATATAGAGTTGGAGGAATAGATATGGGATATAAATTGTTATCAAATGAAGTAAATAATTTATTTGAAGAATTGAAAAGGGAGTATATGATATATGCACCAAAAAGATTCTTAAAACAAGGCAGATATTCAGATACAGATATAATTAAGTATGGTGAAGTTAATTCTTTTCAAGAAATTGTTTATAAAGAAAAATCGACATATCCAGCAAAAGAATTAATTACACCAATTAATCAAACGTTATACTTTTTTACTGAAGATGAATTTAGAGAAAGTAAAAATCCATATGGTGATAAAAAGATATTAATATTTGCAAGACCTTGTGATATAAATGCACAAAAAAGACAAGATAAAATTTACTTGGAAAATGGTGGATTTGAAGACGCCTTTTATAAAAGAATTAGAGAAAAGGTTAAGTTTGTCTGTATAGAGTGTGTTGAAGGATTTGATACTTGTTTTTGTACAACAATGGGAAGTAACAAAACAGATGATTATAGCTTAGCTGTGAGATTTGATGAAAATTCAGCATTATTTAACATTAATGATAACGAGTTTGATAAGTATTTCACAGATTGTGCTAAAGAAGAATTTGAACTTAAATTTATAGAGAAGAATATGGCAGAGGTTAATCTTCCAGAAATAGAAAGTAAGGAAGTATTAAATAAATTAAAAGAACATTCAGTATGGAAAGAGTATGATAAAAGATGTATTCAATGTGGAAGCTGTACTGTAGCTTGTCCAACATGTTCTTGCTATACAACTAGAGATATAATTTACAATGAAAATGCTAATGTTGGAGAAAGAAAAAGAGTACAGGCATCTTGCCATATTGATGGGTTTGATGAAATGGCAGGAGGACACAGATTTAGAACTAATGCTAGCGATAAAATGAGATATAAGATATTACATAAAATACATGACTATAAAGAACAATTTGGAGATAATCACATGTGCGTAGGTTGTGGAAGATGTACAGATAGATGTCCAGAACATATTTCTATTACAGCAACTATAAACAAAGTAGACAAGGCAGTTAAAGAAATTGTTGGAGGTAAAAATTAATGCGCAATATATTAACACCAAAAGCATATAAAATTATTGATGTAAGAAAAGAAAGTAATTTAGAATATACATTTAAAGTTGAAACTGATATTAAAGTTGAACATGGACAGTTTTTACAATTATCAATTCCTAAAGTTGGAGAAGCTCCGATATCAGTTAGTGGGTTTGGTGATGGATATTTAGAATTTACTATTCGTTCAGTAGGAAAAGTAACAGATAAAATTTTTACTTTACAACCAGGAGATACATTATTTTTAAGAGGTTCTTATGGTAAGGGATGGCCAGTTGAAAAATTAAAAGGTAAAAATGTAATTATAGTAGCAGGAGGAACAGGGGTTGCTCCAGTAAGAAGTATGATAAATATGTTTTTTAATGATGAAACATATACAAAAAGTGTTAATTTAATATGTGGCTTTAAAGATGAAAATTCAGTTCTTTTTAAAGATGAATTAGCATTATGGAAAGAAAAATTTGAAGCTATATATACATTAGATAAGGGTGAAAAAGAAGGGTTTGAAAATGGATTAGTTACAACACATTTAGCTAAGCTACCATTCGAAAAATTTGGAGATAATTATGAAGTAATAATAGTAGGACCACCAATGATGATGAAATTTACATCTTTAGAATTTGTAAAATTGGGAGTTCCAGAAGAGAAAATATATGTTTCTTTTGAAAGAAAAATGTCTTGCGCAGTAGGAAAATGTGGACATTGTAGAGTAGATGAAACTTATGTTTGTCTAGAAGGTCCTGTATTTAATTATACTAAAGCAAAGGATTTATTAGATTAGGAGGGATTATATTATGAATCACGATATAGATATAAAGAAGACTAGAATAAATTGTTTCCGTCAATCAAAAGTTCCTGGAGAATTTATGTTACAAATGCGCATTCCAGGGGGAACAATAAATGCAAAATACTTAAGTGATGTAGAACATATAGCATTAACTTGGGGGAATGGAACTTTCCACATGGGAATGAGACAAACTTTTAATATTCTAGGAATAAAATATGAAAATATAGAATCAGTTAATGAATATATTAAAGAATATATTAAAGAAGTAGAAGTTGATGAATGTAATTGTAATATGCCTATAGATGATAAGGGATATCCTACAATAGGTGCTAGAAATATAATGGCATGTATAGGGAATACACATTGCATAAAAGGAAATATAAATACTAAGGAATTAGCAACAAAGGTAGAAAACTTAATATTCCCATCACATTATCATATTAAGGTATCAATTGCAGGTTGTCCTAATGACTGTGGTAAGGCTCACTTCCAAGATTTTGGGGTAATTGGTCAAGCTAGAATGGAATATCATAAGGAAAGATGTATTGGATGTGGAGCTTGTGTAAAAGCATGTGATCATCATGCAACAATAGTATTAAGTTTAAATGAAAATGGATTAGTAGATAAAGATCCATGTTGTTGTGTAGGTTGTGCTGAATGTGTATTAGCATGTCCAACAAGTGCATGGACTCGTAGTCCTAAAAAGTTCTATAGAATAGTTATAGGTGGTAGAACTGGTAAACAAAATCCTAGAATGGGCAAAACATTTGTTAACTTTGCAAGTGAAGAAACAGTTCTTGGAATATTTGCGAATTGGCAAAAGTTCTCAGCTTGGGCGTTAGATTATAAACCAGAATATTTACATGGTGGACATTTAATAGATAGAGCTGGATATAATAAGTTTAAAGAAATTATTTTAGATGGTGTTGAGCTTAATAAAGAAGCATTAGTTGCAGAAAATATATATTGGGCAGAAACAGAGTATAGATCTAATATAAACGTCAAAGCTATAAGCAAGCATAAATCAATAAGTACAACTAGACCTATTAAAGATAATTAAATATAAAAATATATAAAAATAGTAGCATGATAAAATGTTTAATTTACAACTATTAAATATTAAGAAGTGCTACTATTTATTTTGCTAAAAATTTATAATATAATGATTTTAATATTATAAATGAGAGGTATTAAGTATGAAGGTAACAATAAAGGATGTAGCAAGAGAAGCACAAGTGGCAACGTCTACAGTTTCTAGAGTTTTGGCAAATAGCAGAAAAATAAGTGAAGAAACTAAGGAAAGGGTAAATGAAGCTATAAAAAAATTAAATTATACGCCTAGTATAGTTGCAAGAGGTTTAGCTAATAATAGAACAAGAATATTAGCTGTCCTACTACCAGGGGGTGCAGAGGTTTCATTTGAAAATCCATTTTTTGTCCAAGCAATGAAGGGAATTAGTATGTATGCAGAAAAAGAGGATTATTATATCATGTATGCATTTAAAGATAAAAAGGCTGATGAAGAAGAATGGGTAAAGAAAGTAACAGAAGGTAATCTTATAGATGGTTTATGTCTTTTTAATGTAAAAGACAATGATATTACAATTAACTATTTAAAGAAAAAACAATTCCCTTTTGTTGTTATAGGTAGGCCAGAACAAATAGATGGTGTTTTATGGGTTGATAATGATAATTTTGCAGCTGTATATAATTTAACTCAAAAACTGATTGAAAGAGGAAATAAAACTATCGCATTTATTGGAGCTAAATCAGATATAAATGTTTCGAAAGATAGATTAAATGGATACAAACAGGCTATGTATAGCAGGAATATAGAAATTGATAATGAGTTAATAATTGAAATGAATAATTTTACTGAAGAAGAAGGATACATTGCAGCGCATAGAATTTTAGAAAAAAATAAAGTTAATGCTATTATTGCTACAGATGACTTATTAGGTTTTGGAGTACAACGAGCAATAGAAGAATTAGTATATAAAGATATATCTGTTGTTGGATTTAATAATATTCCTTTATCTCAATATAAGAATCCACCTTTAGCTTCAGTGGATATAAACTCTGAAAAATTGGGTAGATATGCAACAAAGCTTATTATAGATAAGTTAGAAAATAGAGAAAATAAAGGTTATCATGTTATAGAAACCAATTTAATAGAAAGAGAATCATTAAAGTAAATATATAAATTATGCAACCGATTGCATTAATGAGAGGAAAAGGAAGATAAATGAATGTAATCGTAAAATTTGAGGAATTTTGGCCCAAATTAGTGTTGTAAACAATTTCTTGAAATGTTATATTAAATTTAGAAATTTTAAAAAAGACAAGCTTATAGTCTTTTTTTAAATATGTACAGCTGTGAAGCTGTACATATTATTTAAACAGTTATGCAACCGATTGCATGAATTAGGGGTGAAAATATGGAGAGAGTTTGGTGGAAAGAAGCGGTTGGGTATCAAATATATCCAAGAAGTTTTAAAGATTCTAATGGTGATGGAATTGGGGATTTAAAAGGAATAACATCTAAGTTAGATTATTTAAAAGATTTAGGAATTGATGTTATTTGGATATGTCCTATGTATAAATCTCCAAATGATGATAATGGATATGATATTAGTGATTATCAAGATATTATGAGTGATTTTGGGAATATGGATGATTTTGATGAATTACTTAGGGAAGTACATGCTAGACAGATGAAATTGATAATTGATTTAGTTGTAAATCATACAAGCGATGAACATAAATGGTTTATAGAATCAAAATCATCAAAAGATAATCCAAAAAGAGATTGGTATATTTGGAGAGCTGGAAAGGATAATAAGGAGCCTAATAATTGGGAAAGTATTTTTAAGGGATCTGTATGGGAATTTGATAAAAATACAGAAGAATATTTTATGCATTTATTTACTAAGAAACAACCAGATTTAAATTGGGATAATAAAGAAGTAAGAGAAGCTATTTATTCAATGATAAACTGGTGGTTAGATAAAGGAATTGATGGATTTAGAGTAGATGCAATAAGTCATATTAAAAAAGAAGATGGATTAGTAGATATGCCAAACCCTAAAGGGTTAAAATATGTAGAATCATTTGATAAACATATGAATGTTTCTGGAATTCATAAATATTTAAAAGAACTTAAAGAAAGAACTTTCGATAAGTATGACATTATGACTGTAGGAGAAGCTAATGGAGTAGATGCTGAAGAAGCAGATTTGTGGGTTGGAGAAAAAGATGGGAAGTTTAATATGATATTCCAATTCGAACACTTACATTTATGGGGAGCTGAAAGTGAGAACAATTTTAATGTTAGAAATTATAAGAAAGTATTAACAAAATGGCAAAAAGCTTTGGATGGAAAAGGGTGGAATGCACTATATATAGAAAATCATGATATACCTAGAGTTACATCAACTTGGGGAAATGATAAAGAATACTTAAAAGAATGTGCAACTGCTTTTGGTCTTATGTATTTTATGCAACAAGGTACACCATTCATTTATCAAGGACAAGAGATAGGGATGACAAATGTAAAATTTGATTCTATTTATGACTATAACGATGTTAAGGGAATAAATATCTATAAGGAAAAGGTTGAACAAGGATTAAGTGGTGAGGAAGCATTAAAATATGTATGGGCAGTATCAAGAGATAATTCACGTACTCCAATGCAATGGGATAGTAGTGAAAATTCTGGATTTACTACTGGAAAGCCGTGGATCAAAATAAATAAAAATCATAAATATATAAATGTAAAAGATCAATTAAAAGATGAAAATTCTATTTTAAACTTTTATAAAAAAATGATTAATATAAGAAAAGAAAATAAAACTCTTATATATGGTAGTTATGATTTAATACTAGAAGATCATGAGAAAATATATGCTTATACGAGAATTATGAGGGAAGAGGAATTTGTAATAATAGTTAATTTATCTCATGATAATGTTAAGTATTCTTATGATATTAACCTTCATAGTGATGGATTATTATTAAGTAATTATAATGTTGAAAAACATGCTTTATTAACTGAGTTTGATTTAAGGCCATATGAAGCAAGAATTTATAAGGTTATAAAATAAAGAATATTTAAAAGTATTAATAATTAAAAATATTTGTAATAAATTACATTGCAAATGAAAAAAGGGGAATTTAAAATGGGTAAAACAAAGAAAAAGGGCAAATTATTATCATTTGATTTTTGGCAAAAATTCGGAAAAGCTTTATTAGTAGTTATAGCTGTTATGCCAGCAGCTGGATTAATGATTACTTTTGGTAAGCTTTTAGGAATGTATTTTGAAGCTGATATAATACAAGCTATATCTAGAGTAATGGATAATATAGGGTGGAGCATTATAGGAAATCTTCATATATTATTTGCAGTTGCAATAGGTGGATCATGGGCTAAAGAAAGAGCTGGAGGGGCTTTTGCAGGATTATTATCATTTGTGTTAATTAATCGTATTACAGGAGCAATTTTTGGTGTAACTACAGAAATGTTATCTGATAGTACAGCAACAGTTAAATCTTTATTAGGAGCTACATTAACTGTTCCAGATTACTTCACAAGTGTTTTAGGATCACCAGCACTTAATATGGGAGTGTTTATTGGTATTATCTCAGGTTTCTTAGGAGCAACATTATTTAATAAATATTACAATTATAATAAACTACCACAAGCTTTAAGCTTTTTTAATGGAAAAAGATTTGTTCCTTTCGTTGTTATTTTATGGTCAACAATTACAGCATTAGTATTATCAATAGTATGGCCTTTTGCACAAGGGGCATTAAATAGTTTTGGTATTTGGCTTGCAAATTCAAAAGATACGGCTCCTGTTTTAGCACCATTTATATATGGAGCTTTAGAACGTTTGTTACTACCATTTGGTTTACATCATATGCTTACTATTCCTGTTAACTATACTGAGTTAGGTGGGGTTTATACATCTTTAACTGGTGCAGCTGCAGGAACTGTGATTGCAGGGCAAGATCCATTGTGGTTTGCATGGATTACAGATTTAATTAACTTTAAATCTGCAGGAAATATGACAGAATATAATAACTTATTAGCTACAGTTGTTCCAGCAAGATTTAAAGTAGGGCAAGTAATTTTATCAACTGCATCATTATTAGGGGTTGCCTTTGCTATGTATAAAAATGTTGATGCGGATAAGAAGAAAAAATATAAATCTATGTTTGTATCTATAGGATTAGCAGTATTTTTAACAGGTGTAAGTGAACCAATAGAATTCTTATTTATGTTTATCTCACCAGTACTTTATATTGTTTATGCAATACTTACAGGTTTAGCATTTGCATTAGCAGATATAATAAATTTAAGAGTTCATGCCTTTGGAGCAATAGAACTTATAACTCGTATACCAATGCTTGTTAATGCTGGATTAGTTGGAGATGTTATTAATTTTATAATTGCATGTTTAGCGTTTTTCGGAATTAATTTTGGAGTATTTAATTTCTGCATTAAAAAATTTAAAATACCTACTCCAGGACGTCTAGGAAACTATGATGAAGAAAAGGAAAGTGAAGAGGTCAAGGAAGTGGCTGTAGATAAAACAACAGCTAACGATACATTAGCCGTAAAAATAATTTCTTTATTAGGAGAGAAAGAAAATATTGAAGATGTAGATGCTTGTATGACTAGGTTAAGAGTTACTGTAAAGGAAGTTTCTAAAGTAGCTGAAGAAAAAGAGTGGAAGAGAAATGGTGCATTAGGATTAATATTAAAAGATAATGGAGTACAAGCAATATATGGGCCAAAGGCAGATGTTTTAAAATCTGATATTCAAGATTTATTAGGAGTATAATATGAAGCTTTTAACTTTAAATTGTCATTCTTGGCAAGAAGATAATCAAATTGAAAAAATTAAATATTTGGCTAAGATAATAAAAGAAAAACAATATGATGTCATAGCGCTTCAAGAAGTTAGTCAAAAAATTAATTCGAAATTATTACAGGCTATGATAAAAGAGGATAATTTTGCACAGCTATTAATTGAAGAGTTAAATAAAATTAATGAAAGTAAATATAACTTTATATGGGATTACTCCCATATAGGTTATGATATATATGAAGAAGGATTAGCCATATTAACTAAACATAAAATAAAAGATTGTAAATCATTTTATGTTTCTAAAAGTGATAATAAAAGAAATTATAGAAGTAGAAAAATTATAAGTATCACAGTTAATATTGAAGGTAATGAGGTTGATTTTTATAGTTGTCATACTGGATGGTGGAATGATGATATAGAACCTTTTAAATATCATGCTGATATGCTTATTGAAAATATAAGTGATGATAGATTAGCTTTTGTTATGGGGGATTTTAATAATAATGCATATGTAAGAAATGAAGGTTATGATTATTTAATGAAATTAGGTTTAAAAGACACTTATGTAATGGCTGAGGAAAAAGATGATGGTGTTACAGTAAAAGGTAAAATTGCAGGGTGGGAAATGCAAGAAGAAGATAAAAGATTAGATTTAATACTGACAAATAGAGAAATAAAAGTTTTGAGATCTAAAGTTATCTTTAATAAAGATAATAAACATATTATCTCAGATCACTATGGGGTAGAAGTTTTAATATAAATATGATGATGATATTTATTTATAACTGTTAATAAAATTTATTATCATTTTAAAAGAAAAAAGGAAGAGAGTGTAAATATTATGCAATATTCACACTCTCTAATTTTATTAACTTATTTTTTTGTGGAGTTAGTTATTTCATTCCTTGTTCGTATTGTTCAACCATTCTCTTAACCATTTCTCCACCAACGCTTCCGCATTGTTTAGAAGTTAAGTTTCCGTTGTAGTCTGTGAAAGGAACACCCATTTCGCTTGCTACTTCATTCTTAAATTTTGATAATCCGTTTTTTGCTTCTGGTACTAACTTTTGAGCCATAAAAGACCCTCCTTTAAATAAATTAATATTTATTTTCCTTTGTAAGTAATCTTTCTTACTTACACTAGTATTATGTGTAGAAGTAAATTATATAATCTATAAAAGTAAAGGAAGTATAGGAAAAAAAGAATATATTAACTAAGATGTGGAAGTGGAAAAATATCATAAAAGAAAATTCAATGCATATTTTGATAAGAAGTTTATCAAAATATGCATTCAAAAATAGTTAATTTCTTTTAAGTTTAAGCATTGTAACGACTATTGGAATTGTTATTAGGGCTGAAACTATAGCTTCAGGAATTCCGTTTGTTAATCCAACAGTAAGCAAAGTGCCAGCAACAGCTTCTCTTGAAATTTCTCTAGCTTGTGCATATTGATCAAGATATAGAATATAAGTTAATCCTAATACACCAATTGTATTAGTTAATGTTCCTAAAACTGCAGCTATTCCAGCACATACTCCTGTATTTTTAATTTTACTTTTAAATAGTTTGAATGAATAATAAGCTACAATACCAATTAACATTCTTGGAATTAATGCCACAATAGGATTCCAGAATATAAAAGAAGTTAAGCCAGGAGCAGTAATGTTTTGATACATTGAAAATAATCCAAAAATTAAACCTACTGATATTCCGACTACTGGGCCTTCTAATAATGCTCCTATGATTACAGGAATATGCATAATAGTAAGACTGAATATTGGTAAACGTATTAATCCTAATCCGCTTACACCAAGGAATATTGAAATTCCACCTAGAGCTCCTATGAGAACAAGTCTTCTAGTCTTAGAGCTAGATTTTTTTTTATTTTTCATTGATCTCTCTCCTAATTTATTATTAAAATTTTATAACTATATTCAAACATTAATTTAATATAAAGCGATAAATTATTCAAGTATTATTCATCATATAAATAAATAAAACACTGAATAATGAAATAAAATGTTGAATAGCACAGGAAATGTAGTATATTATGAAAGTGTAAACTAATTATACAAGGAGATGAAGAAAATGAGATTATTTAGTATTAATGATTTGAATTTTAATGAAGAGGATTTTTTAGATAATATAAATGAATATGAAGATATAATTCCTATAATTGAAGAACTGCAAAATTCTTTAAGTTATGATGAAATTGAATGTGTTGGTGAAAATGAATGTTGTAATAAAACCAATAAAAATTATATAGTAGAAATTCAAGGATTTATAGATGGAAATGATGAGTTTATAACTAAGGAAGAACTTGAAAATAATCCTACAAGAGCACAAGGTGAAATAATGGATTTATTTGTAATAAGATTATATAAGTGTGTTGATTGTGGAAAATGGATTATAGATATTTTGGAGTAAGATTAAATGGCAAAAGGAACTATTATGTTTAAGAATATGGCCAACAAATTTAAAGTTTATTTAGAATGTAAAATAAGTGATATAAAAAATATAAAAGAATTAGGGATAATAGAAGTATTAAATAGAACTAAGGTAATTATTATTTCATTAATTTCTTTTATGATGATTTTTGGATTTATATTGTTTAATGCAATAAATATAAGTGAAGAGGAAATGCTAGAGGATTTAAAAAAGTCATTAATTACTGAAAATAGCTTCAAAATAGCTAAAATTATAAGAGTAAGGGATGAAAAAATATCAGAAAGTGAATTTAAGCCTCTTTTTAATTATTACAGTGGAAATGAAGATAAAATAAAAAAATTAATAAATGAATTAAGAAAAAATGGAGAATACGGAAATTTTGAAATAAAAAGTAAGCAAGGACTATTTTATAAAAGATATTATATTGCTTTAGATACTGTTGAAGTTGAATTTACTACTAACACAAAAGATATAAAGGTTGAATTTGAAGATAAGAAATTTAATTTGCAGGATGTTGCCAAGTTTGATGTTATTCCAGGTATTTATAATGTTAAATATACTTATGAAACACAATTTGGAGATATTTGTAATGATATTAATATAAGCATACTTGAAGACAAAAAGGTTGAACTTAAGATTGATGGCAATTATGTTACTTTATATTCAAATTTTGATGATGCAAAGGTATTAATAAATAATGAGAATACAGGTTTATTAGCAAAGGAGATTAAAAACTTTGGGCCTATACCTAAGGAAAAAGATATAGTAATTAAATTACAGAGAGAATTTCCTTGGGGAACTATAGAAAGTGATGAAGAAAATATAAGTAATCAGGAATATATTAAGCTAGATATAAGCATGGTAAATGATGAATTAATTAATATTGTAAGTAAAGATATTAATGGGTTTTATGAATCCGTATTTGAAGGATTAAATAAAAGAAATAAGGAGAACATCATTAATTGTACAGATAGTGTTAGAGATTCAGTATATAATTATATAAATGAAAAAACATTACTATTTTCTAATAATTATGAAATTGCAGATATGAATGTAGAAATTGAAAAAAGTGATTTTAAATATGAAGATAGTGTATATAAGGCAAGTGTTGTAACAAAGATTAATTATAATATCTATAAAAAAATATTACCTTTCTTTAAAACTTATAATGAGAGTTCATTTATATTAGGATTAGAATATATTGATAATAACTTTCGAATAACTGAAATACAAAAGGTTGAAATAGAGTAAAGTTTAAAACAAATGATGATAAGATGGGGGATATATGAAGTTTAAAAACAAAATTATTTATGCAGTATTAATTATATTGTTAATTAATACAAATTATGTTTTTGCCGAAAAAAGTGATTCAATTAAAAATGAAATAGAAGATAATAAAAATAAAATTGAAAGTTTAGAAGAGGAAAAATCTAATCTGAATAGTGAAATTCAAGGGAAAAAAGATGAAGTTAGTGATTTAGAAGAGATTATTACTGAAAAGGAAAATGAGTTGTATGCTCTTCAAGTTGAAATAAGTGAATATCAAAAACAAATAGATAATATGCAAAGTGAAATTTCTGAGTTAATTAACTCCATAAATGAAAGTAAGTTAGAAGTTGAAAATAAAGAGAAATATGTTGTGGAACTTAAAGAGGAAGAGAATAGAATCAAGGAATTATTAGACGCAAGAATTAGAAGTGTTTATAAGGTGGATTTATCAAAACAATATATTTACATGTTAATTAAAAGTAAGAATATCTTTGAAATTTTTCAAAATTTAAATAATATAAATCAAATAATAAATTTTGATAAAAGTTTAATTAAGAGCTATAAGGAAAATCAAGAAATTATATCAGATGAGATTGCGCAAATAGAACTTAAAATTAAAGAGCAAGAAGAGTCGCAGTTAGCAATAGAAGAGAAGCAAAGTGATATAATGGAAGCAAAAAATAAAGTTGTTGCAATTCAAAATGAAGAGGAAAGCAAGAGAAATGAACTTTTAGCAATGCAACGAGAAAAGCAAGATAGTATTATTGCTTTAGAAAATGATAGTGAAAAGATTAGTAGTGAAATAGCACATTTAGAATCACATAATGAAGAGTTAGAAGCAGAACTTGATAGAATAATAAATAATGTTAGTGGTAGCAATGGGAGTAATGGGGTAGACAATAATTTACAAACAGATAGTGGCTTTTTAAGACCTGTTCCAGGTAGAATTACTAGTAATTATGGATATAGAGTTAATCCTGTTACAGGAGAATATAAATTACATAAAGGTATAGATTATGCAGGGAATTATGGAGACCCAATTAAAGCATCTAAAAGTGGTGTAGTTGAATATTCAGGGTGGATTACAGGATATGGAAATACAATTATTTTAGGACATGGAAATGGGGTACAAACATTATATCCACATGCTCAAACATTAGATGTTGATTATGGAGATACAGTTAAGCAAGGTGATGTAATTGCTACTGTAGGTTCAACTGGAAATAGTACAGGCCCACATTTACATTTTGAAATAAGAATTAATGGGCAAGCTGTTGATCCTTTAAATTATATACCGTATTAAAGAGATAAAAGCTGTATCTTTAAAGATACAGCTTTTTGAATAATTAAATATAATAAAGAAAATAATACTCAGGTAGTTTTTGTTTTATAAAGAATAAAAACCTGTGCAAAGTGCACAGGTTAAGGGATTACAATCACTTAAGAAAGGGAATAAGTGATTGTGTGGGGTTTTATTAAAACTCTATAATTTATTAAATTATAGAGCGGTATGGGCTATATTAATAAGTATTTTATTGAATACTATAGTTATATTATACAATATAATTTAATAAAATCAAATAATATTTACAAAAAAAGTTGAAAAAATTTTTTTTGTGTATAAATCTAGAAGAAAATAGATGGTAAAATTAAATAAAATAACAATTATAGGGAGGAATAAAAATGAAAAAAAGAGAAAATATGCTTAAGGATACCCCGGATTATGAACCTTATTCAGAAAATGAAGTTAAATTAAGTATTAAGGAAATGAGGGAGTTAGGGCTTATTAAATGCGGTGGTTGCTGCAATAAGGGGGGAGGAGCATGTGATAAAAGAAAAGGATGTAATAAAAAGTGCTGTAATAATAAATAAAGATATAAAAGGAAAAAATGAAATGTCGAATTCTAAGGAAGAAAACTTTGGAAAAAATATAAAATTATAATAGATTTGTAGAATAAAAATATTGTTAATTATAAATGAAATTAATATTAATATCTTGAATATATATTTAATTAAAGGGAAAGCATTTATTAATGAAGGTGTATTAGAAGATGTGTGAAAAAATTTTTAAGAAGAATATAAAAAGGGATTAAGAGTAATAATTTATATTAGTAATGTCTTGAAAGAACATGTGATAATTGGTAAAATATATCGTAATTAGTCAATTGATTTTTTGGTTAAGAATAATAGATTGGTTATATAGGAAAAGACATATTAATTATTAATATATACAGATGGTAATTTGTGTATATTATGTGTAGTAAGAAAAATATTAGATGTTTTTTGCTTTTTATGAACAAACATTTGAAAAAATTAGCTTTAATATGTTATAATAAGCTAGTTGTATTAATCAAACAAGAGATACTTTTTTAGGAGGAATATACAATGGAAGCTAAAATGGAAAAAATCGACGTAAATGTCGTTAAATTTGAAGTAAAGGTTGAAGCTAATAAATTCAATGAAGCTTTAACAAGAGCTTATAAGAAGAATGTTAAGAATTTTAATGTGCCTGGATTTAGAAAAGGTAAAGTTCCAATGAATGTAGTTAAGCAATATTACGGTGTTGGAGTTCTTTTAGAAGATGCAGTTAATTTTGCAATCGATGGATCTTATAGTGAAGTATTAAAAGAAAATAACATAATCCCAGTTGACTATCCAAAAATAGATGTAGTAGAAGTTGGAGAAGGAAAAGACTTTGTTTATACTGCAGAAGTAACTGTTTATCCAGAAGTTGAATTAGGTGAATATAAAGGATTATCAGTAGAAAAGAAAACTTACGAAGTAACTGAAGAAGAAGTTGCTAAAAAGCTTAAAGAAATGCAAGAAAAGAATGCAAGAGTTGAATCTAAAGAAGAAGGAACAGTTGAAAATGGAAATATAGCTGTTATTGATTTTAAAGGATTTGTTGATGGAGAAGCATTCCAAGGTGGAGAAGGTCATGATTACTCTTTAGAAATTGGTTCTAAAACTTTCATAGATACTTTCGAAGAACAATTAGTTGGAGCTAAAGTAAATGATACAGTAGAAGTAAATGTTACTTTCCCAGAAAACTATGGTAAGGAAGAGTTAAATGGTAAGCCAGCTAAATTTGAAGTTACTATTAAAGAAATAAAGGTAAAAGAATTACCAGAATTAGATGATGAATTTGCTAAAGAAACTTCAGAATTTGATACAATAGCTGAATTAAAGGCTGATATTACTACTAAGTTAGAAGCAGCAAATGCTGAAAGAGCTGATAGAGAGTTTGAAGAAGCTGTAATTAATGCAGTTGCAGAAAATGCAAAGGTTGAAATTCCAGCTGTAATGGTAGAAAAAGAAGTAGATAAAATGGTTCAAAACTTACAACAAAGATTACAATATCAAGGTTTAAATTTAGAACAATACTTCCAATTCACTGGAACTGATGAAGAAAAGATGAGAGAATATATGAGAGAAAATGCAGCTACTAAAGTAAAAGTTGATTTAGTTTTAGAAGCTGTAGAAAAAGCTGAAAACATAGATGCTACTGAAGAAGAAATAAAAGAAAAAGCTGTTGAAGTTGCTAAAATGTATTCTGCATCAGAAGATGATAAAATGGTTGAATTATTAATGCAAAGCCAACAAGCAGCATTAAGATCTGATGTAATCACAAACAAAGCAGTAAAATTCTTATTAGAAAATAATAAATAGTCCTAATTTAATTGCCAGAAGAAATTCTGGCAATTATTCAAATATTTCTTTAACAAAATAAAGTAAATTTTATATAATTTTAATATAATTACTTTTGATTAGTTGGATATATTATAAGTAAGAAGGGTTTTAAAGAGAAAAGGAGGGAATTAAGTATGAGCAATTATATTCCATACGTTGTTGAACAAACAGGAAGAGGAGAAAGGTCTTATGATATTTTTTCAAGACTTTTAAAAGATAGAATTATTATGCTTAGCGGCGAGGTAAATGATGTAACTGCTAATCTTGTAGTAGCTCAATTATTATTCTTAGAAAGTGAGGACCCAGATAAAGATATATATCTTTACATAAATAGTCCAGGAGGCTCAATTACTTCAGGAATGGCTATTTATGATACTATGCAATATATTAAATGTGATGTAAGTACTATTTGTATTGGTATGGCAGCATCAATGGGAGCTTTCTTATTATCAAGCGGTGCTCCAGGTAAGAGATATGCTCTTCCAAATAGTGAAATTATGATACATCAACCTTTAGGAGGATTCCAAGGTCAAGCAACTGATATTGATATTCATGCAAAGAGAATATTAAAGATAAAAGAAACTTTAACAAGAACTATGGCTGAATCTACTAATGGAAAAGTTGATTATGAAACTATGGTTCAAATGTGTGAAAGAGATAACTTCATGAGTGCTGATGAAGCATTAAAAATTGGATTAATTGATGAAGTAATAGTAAAAAATAAAAAATAATTATTTTTGGCAATTTCATGCCAAAGTGAGGTGAGGTTATGGCTAAATTTGAAGATAAAAAGCAATTAAAGTGTTCATTTTGTGGTAAAAATCAAGATCAAGTAAAAAGATTAATTGCTGGGCCTGGAGTATATATTTGTGATGAATGTATAGATTTATGCTCAGATATAATTCAAGATGAATTTGAAGATAATGTAGAGTTAGATACTACAGCTCTTCCTAAACCAAATGAAATAAAAGAATATTTAGATCAATATGTTATTGGGCAAGATAGAGCAAAAAAAGCACTATCTGTAGCAGTTTATAACCATTATAAAAGAGTAAAAGCAAATACGTATGATGATGATATAGAACTTCAAAAAAGTAATATATTATTATTAGGACCTACTGGTTCAGGTAAAACACTTTTAGCTCAAACATTAGCAAAATTTTTAAATGTTCCATTTGCAATAGCAGATGCTACTACATTAACTGAAGCAGGATATGTAGGAGAAGATGTAGAAAACATTTTATTAAAATTAATACAAAATGCTGATTATGATGTTGAAAAAGCTGAAAAAGGTATAGTATATATTGATGAAATTGATAAGATTGCTAGAAAATCTGAAAACCCATCCATAACTAGAGATGTATCTGGTGAAGGGGTTCAACAAGCATTATTAAAAATATTAGAGGGAACAACAGCTTCTGTTCCACCTCAAGGTGGAAGAAAGCATCCGCATCAAGAATTTATCCAAATTAACACATCAAATATTTTATTTATTTGTGGTGGAGCTTTTGATGGAATTGATAAAATCATTCAAAAAAGAACAAGAGTTAGCACTATGGGATTTGGAGCTGAAATACAATCAAAAGAAGCAAAAGATGTTGGAGAGTTATTAAAAAATGTTCTTCCAGAGGACTTGTTGAAGTTTGGTTTAATCCCTGAATTTGTAGGAAGATTACCAATGGTAGTTTCTCTAGAATCATTAGATCAAAATGCATTAATTAATATTTTAAGTCAACCTAAAAATGCATTAGTAAAACAATATAGTAAATTGTTTGAATTAGATAATGTAGAGTTAGAATTTACTGAAGATGCACTTAAAGCTATTGCAGATGAAGCTATAGCAAGAAAAACAGGTGCTAGAGGATTAAGAGCAATTGTTGAAGATATAATGATTGATGTAATGTTTGATGTACCATCAGACGAAAATATAAGTAAGGTTGTTATAACTGAGGATTCAATTAAATCTAAGAAGTTACCAGAATTAATTAGACTTGGTGAAAATGAAGTTAGACCTGTTTTAAAAACTAAAAAAGCTAAAAAAAGAAAAGGCATGGAAACTGCTTAAAAAAATCACCTCTAGATTTCTAGAGGTGATTTTTTTTATTTTTGAACGATACCCTTAATATAGAAAAAATAATATTTATTGCTACATATTATGGAATAATAGAACAGTTATAGGTTAATAATACAAAGAGAGTTTAGAAAAAAAGGGAGGATATAAATTCATGAGTGAGATAATGATTATTTTACAAACTATAATGATGGTTCTATTTATCATATACTTATTTAATAGCAATAAAGCTACTCGTTCTAGAACTGTTGTAGTTGATAAAGAAAATAAAAAAGAAATGGAAAAACTTTTGAAAATGAGAAGGATAAAGCTTTCAGAACCTTTGACTGAGAAAAGTAGACCAACTTCATTTGATGATATTATTGGTCAGAAAGATGGGATTAAAGCTTTGAAAGCAGCCATATGTGGTCCTAACCCTCAACATGTTATTATTTATGGACCGCCCGGAATAGGTAAGACTGCTGCTGCAAGATTAGTACTGGAAGAAGCCAAGAGAAAGGAAAAATCACCATTTAAAGAAAATGCTAAATTTGTGGAGATTGATGCTACCACAATTAGATTTGATGAGCGTGGAATTGCAGATCCTCTAATAGGATCAGTGCATGATCCTATTTACCAAGGGGCAGGTGCTTTGGGAGTGGCTGGAATACCTCAACCTAAACCAGGCGCAGTTACAAAAGCTCATGGAGGAATATTATTTATTGATGAAATTGGTGAGTTGCAACCTATTGAAATGAATAAACTACTAAAGGTTTTAGAGGATAGAAAGGTATTTTTAGATAGCTCCTACTATAGTTCTGAAGATCCTAATATGCCGACTTATATTAAAGAAATATTTGATAATGGATTACCAGCTGATTTTAGGTTGATTGGGGCAACAACACGTAGTCCAGATGAAATAATTCCGGCTATTAGATCAAGATGTGTTGAAGTGTTTTTTAGAGGCTTGCAACCAAATGAAATAAGGGAAATTGCCCAAAAAGCAATTAGTAAAGTTGGGTTAAATACTTCTGATAAGGGATTAAATCTTATAAGTAGATTTTGTAACAATGGAAGAGAAGTAGTTAATTTAATTCAATTGTGTTCAGGAATTGCTATTAATGAAGAAAGAGATTATATTACTGAGGATGATATTAAGTGGGTAATAGAAAATGGTCAATATACAGAAATACAAGAAAAGAAAATTTCAGATAGACCAGAAGTTGGTGTGGTGAATGGGTTAGCTGTACATGGAGCTAATATTGGAATGCTTATGGAAATAGAAGCAACGGCAAAGAAGATAGAAGGTAGGGCAGGGGAGTTAAAGATTTCAGGTATTATTGAAGAAGAAGAAATTACTATGAGTAATAGGAAAGTAAAAAGAAAAAGCACCGCATTTTCTTCAATACAAAATGTATTAACCGCTTTAAATAATATATATGATTTAAAATGTGATAAGTATGATATACATATTAATATTCCAGGAGGTATACCGGTAGATGGACCATCAGCAGGTATAGCAATTGCTACTGCTGTATATAGTGCTATATTAGAATTACCTATAGATAATAAAGTTGCGATGACAGGAGAAATTAGTCTTTTAGGTACGGTTAATCCTATAGGTGGTGTTAATGCAAAAATATTAGCAGCTCAAAAAGCAGGGGCAAATAGAGTTATAATACCAGCTGATAACTGGAATGAATCATTTTTGAATTATGAAGGAATTGATGTGATTAAAGTTTCTAATATAAAAGAGGTATTAGACGTGTGTATATTAAATAATGATAAAACAAAAATTGATATTCTTTCAGCAAAGGCAAAGGAGTTATAAAGAGTTAAATGACAAATGCTGATTATAGGTATTTGTCATTTGTTTTTCTTATTTAAACCTTCACGGTAATAAATTAATATGAGAATTAGTATAAAGTTGAAAAAAAATAGTTTTACGTGTATAATTTAAAAGTTAGATATTTTATTTATGATGATTAGAATGGAGGGGGAAAATGAATACTGATTCTATTTTATTACCGTTAATACCTCTTAGAGGTATTACTATTTTTCCCAATATGATTATACATTTTGATATTGGAAGAGAAAGGTCTATTGCAGCTCTTGAAGAAGCAATGTTAAATGAAAGCAAAATCTTCTTAGTTACACAAAAAGACCCTGAAGTAGAAATTCCAGAAAGTAAAGACGATATGTATAGTATAGGAACTATATGTAAAATTAAACAAATACTTAAGTTGCCAAAAGGAACTACAAGGGTTTTAGTTGAAGGGCTTGAAAGGGCTACACTATTAGAGTTTGAAGAAAAGGAAAAATTCTTACAAGCTAAAATTGAAAAAATAGTAGAAGAAGCAACTGAAGTTGAAAGTAATGAAGATATAGCTTTCAGAAATCAGTTAGGAAAAGCCTTTGCAGAGTACATTTACTCAACAGAAGGTGATGATAGTAAAGTACTTAAAATGATGGAGCAAGAGAAGAATTTAAGTAAGATTACTGATTTAATAGCCGCTTATATTCAATTAGATGATAAAAAGAAGCAATCAATATTAGAAACTATAGATGTTTATGAAAGAATAGAAAAGTTACTTGTGTTTATTGATGAAGAAATTCAAATAGTTGAAATTGAAAAAGAAATAGGCAATAAAGTTAAGAGTAAGATTGATAAGAGTAATAGGGAATATTTCTTAAGAGAACAAATTAAAGCTATTCAAGATGAACTAGGAGAAGATGAAGAGTCAAAAGAAATAAACAAATATACGCAGCAATTAAAAAAGCTTAAACTTTCTAAAGAAGTAAAAGAAAAGGCGGAATATGAATTATCGAGATTAAAAACATCAAATTCAAGTGAGGCTAACAATATAAGGAATTATCTTGATTGGCTAGTAGCAATTCCTTGGAATAAAGCTACGAAAGATTCATTTGATATTAAAAAAGCTGAAGAAATTTTAGATAATGAGCATTACGGTTTAGATGAAGTTAAAGAAAGAATTTTAGAATATTTAGCAGTAAAGAAATATACAAAGTCTTTAAAGGGCCCTATACTTTGCTTAGTAGGACCTCCTGGAGTTGGTAAAAGTTCAATAGCTGAATCTGTGGCTAAATCATTAAATAGGAAGTTTGTTAGGATTTCATTAGGTGGTATTCGTGATGAAGCTGAAATTCGTGGGCATAGAAGAACATATATTGGTGCTATGCCAGGAAGACTTATTTTTGCTTTAAAAGAAGCTAAGGTTAATAATCCACTAATACTATTAGATGAAATAGATAAGTTAAGTAATGATTATAAGGGAAATCCTGCTGATGCTTTATTGGAAGTATTAGATCCAAAACAGAATAAAACATTTAGAGATAGCTATATGGAAGTTGAAACTGATTTATCTAATGTAATGTTTATAACAACAGCAAATTCATTGGATACTATTCCACATGCTCTTTTAGATAGAATGGAAATAATACAGGTTTCAGGATATACTTATGATGAAAAATTTAATATTGCAAAGAATTACTTGGTAAAAAGGTTAATGGATGAATGTAATGTTGAAAATAATGCAATAAAGATATCAGATAACGCAATTAAAGAAATTATTAATGGTTATACTAGAGAATCTGGAGTTAGATCTTTAGAAAGACAAATTAATAAGGTTGTTAGAAAAAGTATTACTGAGTTAATAAAAACAAATAAAAAGAGTATTATTGTTTCTTCAAGTAAGTTAGAAAAGTATTTAGGACCAGTAGTTTTTGAGTATGATAAAGAAGAAAAAGAAGATAAGGTTGGAGTTGTTACCGGGTTAGCATGGACTGCATATGGAGGAGATACATTACCAGTTGAAGTTGCAGTAATGAAGGGAAGCGGTAAGTTAGAATTAACAGGACAATTAGGATCTGTTATGCAAGAATCTGCAAAGGCAGCATATAGTTACGTTAGAGCTAATGTTGATAAGTATGATATTCCAGCAGAATTTTATAAAAAGAATGATATTCACATTCATGTTCCAGAAGGTGCGGTACCAAAGGATGGCCCATCTGCAGGAGTGACAATGGTTACTGCTTTAGTATCTGCATTATCTAAGAAAAAAGTTAAAGGTAGTGTAGCTATGACTGGAGAAGTAACATTAACAGGAAGAGTATTACCTATTGGTGGAGTTAAAGAAAAATGTTTAGCAGCACATAGAATAGGAATAGAGACTGTTATTTTACCAAAAGATAATAAAAAGAATGTAAAAGAAATACCATCTTCAATTAAGGGGAAATTAAATTTAATTTTTGCTGACAAGGTTGAGGATGTATTACAAAATGCATTAATCGGAGTTGATGATAATGATAATTAAAAATTCAGAATTTATTATATCTGCTGTTAAAAGGAATCAATATCCTATAGATGGTAGAAATGAAATTGCCTTTGTTGGAAGATCTAACGTAGGTAAAAGTTCAATAATAAATGCCTTAACAAATAGAAGAAAACTTGCTAAAGTTTCACAAACGCCTGGTAAGACAAGATTAATTAATTTTTTCTTAATAAATAATGATTTTTACTTAGTTGATTTACCGGGATATGGATATGCTAAAGTTTCTAAAAAGGAAAAAGAAAGTTGGGGTAAAACTATTGAAATGTACCTAACTGATAGAGAAGAATTAAAAAGAGTAATTTTACTTGTTGATTCAAGGCATAAACCAACAGCTGATGATATCATGATGTATGAGTGGATAAAGCACTTTGATTATGATTGCATTGTAATTGCAACAAAAAGTGATAAATTATCTAATAATGAATTAGGTAAGAGTAAAAAAATAATAAAAGAAACACTTGGACTTGGAAGTACTGATAAATTTTATTTCTTCTCTTCATTAAATAAAAAGGGAAAAGATGAGTTAATAAATAATATTTTTGAAGATTTATCAGAAGAGGCAAAGTCAGTTTAATAAAAAAGCTACCTGTGAAAGGGTAGTTTTTTTATTGGAGAAAAAGATAAAAAAATTATTGGATGGGAAGGGAAAATAGTGTCAAATGAAAATAAAGAGAATAGTATATAGTATAAAAACAAAAAAATAAATCATTAGGAGGAATGTAAAGATGCCTAGTATGCATGATATGATTGATGAATTGAATGACATGGATTGTCCTAGTTTTTCTGCATCAGAACCTGTTGGAAATAATTTTTTAACTACTGGTTGTGGTTTTGGTAGCTGGATTTGGATATTATTAATTTTATTCTATGCTGGACAAGGTGGAACTGCTAATACAGGATGCTGCTGTGGAAATACAGCTTCAAATAATTGCTGTTGTAATAATTCTTATAATAATGCTTATAATAATGGATCATTCTGTGGTGGAGGATATTTATTCTTACTTGTAATATTATTCTTATGCAATGGTACTTTTGGTTGTGGAAATAATGGATTTAATACAAACTGCAATGGATCTCTACTATAACTTAGTAGGAAGGAGGAATAATTATGTCAAAGAAGAGAAATAAGAAATGTTGTTGTCAAGAATGTTGTGAACCTTGTTGCTGCAATAATGCTACAGCTAACAATTATGGATCATGCTGTGGA
Organism: Clostridium sp. RTP31139st1_H3_RTP31139_211217; assembly: GCF_040227035.1. NCBI lineage: Bacteria > Bacillati > Bacillota > Clostridia > Eubacteriales > Clostridiaceae > Clostridium > Clostridium sp. RTP31139st1_H3_RTP31139_211217. Next base: position 106,725 of record NZ_JBCOAB010000004.1, on the reverse strand, counting down.
AATGTTTTTGGTGGATTAAATAATTGTGTAGCACCAATTATATTTTTATTAATTGCTTGTGGATCAGGACTTCTTAATAATAATTGCTCATATTTAATAATCTTATTATTCTTACTATGTGGTGGATCTTATGGAAATCTATTTGGAGGAAATACCGTAGGAAGCAATTGCTGCTGTGAAAGTGACTGCTGCTGCTAGTTAAGAGGATGGAGGGTCTTTATGACCCTCCAAAAAAATATCCTTTTTTATAAACATATACAGTTTAATTACATATAATGGAGTAAAGAAATAATTTGGAGGTACTTATATGTCCAAGCGTAAGCATAAAAATAGAAGCGATACTAGACGTGAAGGTACAAGTGATAATAGAAATAATGCTAACGTAAATGCCAATACTAATAGTAGACCAACATATAATAATGGACCATTTGGTATAAACCCTAATCAATTATTAAGTAGTATGTTTGGAAATATTGATATGAATCAAATAAATAGTTTATTACAATCAATGAATACACAAGGATTTGATTTTAATAATTTAAACTTGGGAAATTTAATGGGGAATATAAACAATATGGGAAATGAATCAAATATAAGAAATAATTCAAATGATAACAATCAATATTCTTCAAATAATGAGAATGTTAATACTATAGATGATGATTTAAACTTTACTACAAATGAAAGTTTTGCTGGTAAAGGAGAAAGAAATGATGAGAATATTCAAATGCTTAGAGCTATTAGAAGTATTGTAGGTGGCGAGAGAGGTAGATTCATCGATAGGGTAATTACTATGTATAACGATGGTATATTTGATGAGTAATAAAATTTTAAAGGTGTATAAAATTGAGTAAAAGGTTAATACTATTAATGTACCGGAGAGTATTCTCCTATAGCGAATGAAGAGAAATCTTCATTAAGCTAAACCCCCCCATCCCCCTTTTAGGCCGCTTTTTTTAGCGGCCTTTTATATTACTTTTTTATTATGGAAGATATTTTAAATTGATTTGATTCATCTATTTCTGCAGTAACATATAAGAGGAGTTCTTTTGGTTTTGAATCAGAGCTAGTAAAATTGATTTTCTCGAAAGATAGTATCCAACATAATGAAGATGTATTACCAAATTCATTCCAAGTAGTATCATAACAATAAGCTTTTTGAAATGAATATCTATAATTACTTTTATCTAAATTCCATAATAGTCCTAATTGATCACTTTCTATTGTAGAGGTAAATATATCTGGAGCATCATCGAGCTCATAATCAGCCTCAACACAATCTATTAATAATTGAATAGAATTAAGTGAAGGTATCTTTGGTGAACTAAAACTAATATCTTTCAGTGTGGTAGAATTTAAAATATAGCCTTCTGTAGCTTCATCACCCTTAGAAGAAGATGTTGTATAAATTTTAGGGGTTTTCGAATTGTTAAAGTCTAAAATAGATAATATATTATTTTGAGTAAAAAATACTTCTTGAAAGCTATTATTTTCCCATTTAAAAATATAAAAAGTTGATTTGTTGTTTTTTAATCCACTTATTATTATTTCGGGAATCTTATTTCTATTCAAATCTATGTATGAAATTTTTATAGCGCAAGATGGAGAAATATCAAGTAAAGAATAGTCAAATTCGTTACTTTTTAATAATGTTTCTCCCAGAGAGTTTTTAATTTTTATTGAATAAGTTGAATTGGTAGAGATAATGGATAACTCATCATTTTCGCCATCGCCATCAAAATCATATTCCTGATTATTTTTATTGCTATTATATGCATTTGATAGAGTTTGTGAATTTCTCATGTATGTATTTAAATATAATCCTAAAATGATTACAAAAAAAATTAATGGTATTAATTTTAAAAAGTTCTTTTTTTGTAAATTAAAATTAAACATAGCATCACCTCAGTAAAGTATATGTGATTGCTATACAATAAATAACTTTAAGCAAGAAAAAAAGTCAGTAGAATACTACTGACAATCTTTACATAATCCATAGAAGAAAAGTTTGTTCCATTTTACATTATAGTGAGTATTTTCTTCAACCATTTTATTTAATGGTGAAAAATCTATGTCGCATAAATCATCAACTTTACCACATTGAATACATTGTATGTGACCATGTTCACTACAGTTTCCATCATATCTAAAGTTTCCTTCACCAACATTTAATTCTTGAACCAATCCTATTTCAACTAAGGTTTTTAGAGTTTTGTAAACGGTAGCAAGACTCATTGTTGGATAGTTAGGTTGTAATGCTTTATAAATTGTTTCGGCTGAAGGGTGTTCACTTGTGCTTTTTAAATATTGATAAACAGCTAATCTTTGGGGCGTTAATTTTAATTTCTTTTCTTTAAATGTTAAAATTATATCATCCATTAATGACACCTTCCTATATTTATTTAATATAATTATATAAGAAAATATTATTCTTTGTCAATAATATTTATTAATTAATAAAGTGGTATAAATAAAATAATATTGTAAATATATACATATTGTGATATTTTATAAGAAGAATTAATTTGCACATATAAAAGATGTAAATTGCATAATATAAAGTTTAGTATTATGTTTAAATTAAGGAGGAGAATTTTTATGGCAAAATATAAAGTAGGCGATGAATTATTAATAATTAATGATCCTAGCGAAGAAAATGAAAAATTAAAATCTTTAACTAAATTAACTCTTGACGGGGATTATGCACAAATATCATGGGGATTAAAAATAGTTAATGTTGAGTATGAAAAACCTTATGTTACATTAACTTATACTAATGTTGATGGTGAATTAAATAAAGTTTTTGCTGAATGTAAAGATATTGAGAACTTTGATCAACAAAAGGTTTTAGAAAAAGCTTTATTAAAAGCATTCCAAAATGAAATAATTAAAATTTCTGTAGTTAAGAACTCAGCATTAAAGAGATAGAAAAAAAGAAATAGTAAAAAAGAACTAATTTTGATGAGAAATTAGTTCTTTTTTTATTGAAATATTATAAAAATATTGATTTAATGAGAAATTATGTTATATTATATATAAATAGTATAAAATAGTGAGATATCAAATTAATATTTATCGAAAGTAAAATTTTTGTAAAATGTCATAAAAATATGTAGAAGTGTTTATTTATTGATAAAAATCATATATAATAAGTATGTGATTTCGTTTACAAGTAAGTGGGGGTATGGGTTATGAGTAAATGTCCATTTTGGTCAAGCAGAAGGGAAAAAGTTAGTTGTAGTAATGAGTGTCCAATGAGTCCAGCTCTAAATAACAATGAAATTTGCCCTTTTATTGAACATTTAGCAGAGGAAAAGGTTGTTTTTAAGGATATACTTGATGAGGATTTTGCATATTCTCAAAATACTAAGCTAGAATATATGATACCTTCTTATATAGGGTATAAAGATGAATAAATAAGAGTCACTGAGTGTTTTCTCGGTGACTCTTTTAATTTACTTAGATTTTTCAATTAATAACTCTTGTTTTAAATTCCAAAGTTTAGGTGAAAGGTCCACGTAGTAAGTATGAGGATTTTCGAATCTTAAAATTTCAGGCCATAACTTTGAAGTTTCTTGTTTTGAAAACTTTTTAATATCAAGTACAGAAGGTGAAGTATACACTTGATTACCATTATCAAAGATTTTAACTAATAAATCTTTTGCATAGAAATTAGTAACTTTCTTTCTTTTCCAAGTATGAACAGGATCGAAAATTTCTAATTCAGAACTTTCATCGATTACTTCATCATTTAAGGCAATAACATCAGCAATAGCTACATCTGTAGTCTTATCAAATAATCTAAATATTTTTTTGAAGCCAGGGTTAGTTATTTTTTCACTATTTTCACTAATTTTTATTTTAGGAATCACGGTAGAATCTTTTTCTACAGCAACTAGTTTATATACGCCTCCAAATACAGGTTCTGATTTAGCTGTTATTAATCTTTCACCAACCCCAAATGAATCTATACAAGCTCCTTGAGCTAACACATCTCTTATTATGTGTTCATCAAGTGAGTTAGAAACTATTATCTTACAATCTGGATAACCTGCAGCATCTAAAGTTTTTCTACATTTTTTAGTTAAGTAAGTTATATCTCCAGAATCTATTCTTATTCCTGTAGGTCTTTTCCCAAGAGGGGCTAATACTTCATCAAATACTTTAATAGCATTTGGCAAGCCAGATTTTAGAACATTATAAGTATCAATAAGTAAAGAACAATTATCAGGATAAGTTTCTGCCCATGATTTAAATGCTTCATATTCAGTATCGAATAATTGAACCCAGCTGTGCGCCATTGTTCCAACTGCAGGAATATTAAAATATTTATCAGCAATTGTACAAGCTGTAGAATCACATCCACCTATTATAGAAGCTCTTGCACCGTAAATAGCACCGTCATAGCCTTGAGCTCGTCTAGAACCAAATTCCATAACAGTTCTACCATCAGCAGCTCTACAAATTCTATTAGCTTTAGTAGCAATTAAAGTTTGATGATTAATTGTTAAAAGAATCATAGTTTCAATAAATTGAGCTTGAACAACAGGTCCTCTAACAGTTACTAAAGGTTGATTAGGGAATACAGGATTTCCTTCAGGAATAGCCCATACATCACAAGTAAACTTAAAATTTCTTAAGTAATCTAAAAATTCCTCAGAGAAAAGATTTTTTTCTTCTAAATATTTTATATCACTTTCTGTAAAAGAAAGGTTATTTAAATATTCAATAAGCTGATCTACACCAGCCATTATACAATATCCACCGCCATCAGGAACTCTTCTAAAATACATATCAAAATAAGCTATTCTATCTTGAACACCCTTATTAAAGTAGCCATTAGCCATTGTTAATTCATAAAAATCTACTAACATAGTAAGATTTCTTTCATTGGTAACATCAAATCTCATTAAATTTTCCATATTTATCTCCTTTATTGAAAAATACCTAAAGTTATTGTACAACTATATATAAATTATTACAATATAGTTATTTATATAATAATTATGGAGATAATTAAAATAAATAACTTAAAGGAGAACATATGAAGATATTATTAGACAGTTATCAGGTGAAAGCTATTAATATAAAAGATAAGAACACTTTAGTAGTAGCAGCTCCAGGTAGTGGTAAGACTACAGTAATAATTAATAGAGTTAATTATTTAATTGAAGAAAGAAAGGTAAAGATAGGGAACATAATTGTTATTACTTTTACACGTGCTGCTGCAGAAAATATGAAAACAAGGTATAAGAATAATTTCAATAAAAATGTGGCTCCGTTTTTTGGAACATTTCATGGATTGTTTTATAAAATTTTATTAAGGGAAGGTTATGAAATAAATATAATTGACAATGGGAAAGGACATGGAATTGTAAAGAGTGTATTAGGAAAGTATTTTGATGATGTTAATGATGATAAAATACGAGAGGTTTTAAATAATATTTCTCTTTTTAAAACTTCTTTAGGCGATATAGAAAACTTTAAGCCTTCAATTTCTATGGAAATATTTAAAGAATGCTATGAACATTATGAAGAATATAAAACTAAAGAGAAGTTATGGGACTTTGATGATTTATCTATTAGGGTATTATATTTGTTTAAAAATAACAAAAATATTTTAAGTAAATATAAAGAGATATTTAAGTATGTATTAGTCGACGAATTTCAAGATTGTGATGAACTTCAAATAGAATTTATTAAGATGATAAATCCTCAAAATGAATTATTTGCCGTAGGTGATGAAGATCAATGTATTTATTCATTTAGAGGCTCAAAGCCAGAGTATATGATAAATTTTTCAAAGTCATTTAAAGATGGTAAGAAGGTATATTTATCAACAAATTACAGAAGTAAAAAAAATATTGTAGATATATCTAAGAAATTAATTGCTAATAATTTAGGTAGAAATAATAAGGAAATAATTTCTTATGAAAGTGATAAGGGAGTTGTTAAGTTATTTAAGCCTTATAATGAATTTGCTCAAGGAGAAGAAATAGCAAATATTATAAAAAGTTTTGTTGGAGAAAATTACAGTAATAATGCAGTGCTTTATAGAACAAATATGGAAGCAAGAAGTTTAGTTGATACTTTTACTAGAAGAAAAATACCTTTTGTTTTATTAGATAAAGGATATAATTTCTTTGAACATTTTATATGTAAGGATATAATAAATTATTTAACTTTATCTATAGATCAATTTAATAAAGAAGCTTTTAATTCAATTATTAATAAGCCATTTAGATATGTAAGTAAAAGTAATTTGAGTTATGTTTCTTCATATAGGGAGCATAGAAATGTTTTTGATATTTTAATTAATAAAAATGATATACCTCCATTTCAAGCAAAGAAACTTGATGAGTTAAAGAAGGAAATTATATATCTTAATAAAATTTCATTAGGTAGTGCAATTCAATATATAATATCTTCACTTGGATATATTGATTATTTAAGAGAATATGCTAATAAATTTAATCAAAATTTTAGTGATTTAGAAGATGTATTAGAAGAATTAAAAGGTGCAGCAGAAGGTTTTAAAACTATTGTTGAATTTTTGGCTCATGTAGAAAATGTTAAGGAAGAAATAGAAAAGAGTAAGGTAGTTCAAGATGGGGTTATTTTGAGTACAATCCATGGCGTAAAAGGAATGGAATTTAAAAATGTATTTATTATAGATTGTAATGAAGAAACTATTCCACATAAGTCATCAATGGAAGATAACTTAGAAGAGGAAAGAAGACTTTTTTATGTTGCAATTACTAGAGCTATTAAAAATTTATATGTCTTTTCACCTAAGACTATAAGAGGTAAGTTTAGTGATATGTCTAGATTTATTTTAGAGAGTGGATTAGAAGAGGAAAGTAGCGTTGTAGATTATGGTATTAAAACTGGAGATAGTGTTTATCATAGACAATATGGAGATGGTAAGGTTAAGTCTATAGAAGGTGATAAAATAACTTTAGATTTTAAAGAAGAAATTTTAAGAACATTTTCTCTACGAGTATTAATGGAAAATAATTTGATTATATTAATTAAGTAACTTTATTTAATTAATATTTATTATTCTGGTAATAATATTAAATGATACAGGAAAATCTTTTACTAGAAGGTAGGAGTAGCTATGGAAAAATATATAAAAATTCTTAAACTATTGATATTTACATGTACTTTGTTTATAGGGATAAACCTATGTCAGCTTTATCCTGAAGCATATTCACCTGAAGAAGGGCAAAAAATAGAAGCATTTATAGATAAAAATGAAGATTTACTTAGCAGTGAAGAAAAAGATAATTTAAGTGAAATAATAAATAAATTAAATAAATATGTTGTATTATCACAAGAAGAAAGAGAATATATTAGGGAATGTGAATTAAATGTGATAAGAAAAAAGCTAGGCGATGCACAATTTGAGGAGTATAAAAAGTTAATTGAAAAGAGAGCATCAGGTGCAGAATTCCAACAACCTGAAAGATTTAGATTATATGAACTGGAGAAAATGTTAAGATAGTATTAAAAAATCTATAAATTATTAAACTAATTGAATAAAAGAAATACATAATATATAATTAATTCAATAGGCTTATATTTCAAATATAAGCCTGTAAATTTTTTGGGGAGAAGTTTATAATGAAAAATTTTAATTTAGAAGCACATAATATTAAAGAAGAATTAAAAGAAATAAGAAGAACTCTTCATCAATATCCAGAATTAGGGTTTGAGGAGACTAATACTTCAAGATATATAAAAGAGTTTTTAATCAAAGAGGGAATTGAATTTAAGGAGTTTGCAAAAACTGGAGTTTGTGGAATTATCAATGGAACTAAAGAAGGAAATAAAAAAGTTATTGCTTTAAGAGCAGATATTGATGGACTACCAATGCAAGATAAAAAGAGTTGTCAGTATGCTTCTAAGGTTAAAGGAAAAATGCATGCTTGTGGTCATGATGGACATACAACAATTCTTCTAGGGGTTGCTAAGATATTAAATAAGTATAAAGCTGAGTTTAGTGGAACAGTAAAACTTATTTTTGAACCAGCAGAAGAAACTACTGGTGGAGCAAAGGTAATGATAGAAGAAGGAGTACTTGAAAATCCTAAAGTTGATGTGATGTGTGGACTACATGTTGAAGAAACTATTGATTGTGGAACTATTATGGTTAAAAAGGGGACAGTAAATGCAGCTTCAAATCCATTTAGTATAACTATTAAAGGGGCTGGAGGGCATGGAGCTTATCCAGATACTGCAATCGATCCAATAGTTATAGCAAGTCATGTTGTTACTTCGCTTCAAGGTATAGTAAGTAGGGAGATAAAACCAGTTAATCCAGCTGTAGTTACAATTGGTAGTATTCATGGTGGGACTGCTCAAAACATTATTCCAAGTGAAGTGAAATTGGCTGGTATTATTAGAACTATGACTATGGAAGATAGAGAGTTTGCAAAAAGAAGGTTAAAAGAAATTGTAAATGGTGTTTGTGCAACTTTTAGAGGAAGTGCAGAAATTGAGATTGAAGAATCTTATCCATGTTTATATAATGATGATGACATGGTGGAATTATTAGAAAAAAGCGCTAAGGAAGTAATTGGTGAAGAAAATGTTAAGTTGCAAAAGAATCCTAAATTAGGTGTTGAAAGTTTTGCATACTTTGCAAACGAAGTACCTTCAGTATTTTATTTCTTAGGAATAAGAAATGAGAAGAAAGGAATAATTTATCCAGCACATAATAGTTTATTTGATATAGATGAGGATGCATTGCCAATTGGAGTGGCAATTCAATGTGAAATTGCGGTAAATTATTTGACAAGATAAGAAAATAATATTAATCTATTAAAATGGATAAAATGACAAAAAAATAGACTGTTTATAGTTATGTTAAATAATTGTAAACAGTCATACAATATAGGAGTTGGTTTTTTGAAAATTGAAATAGGAACAAATGAAGCAGGGCAAAGATTGGATAAGTTTTTAAGAAAGTATTTAAAGGATGTTCCATTAAGTGCTATTTTTAAAGCTTTAAGAAAGGGTGACATTAGAGTTAATGGAGTAAAGAAAAAAGAAAATTATCCATTAGAATTTGGGGATGTAATTGAAATTAGATATTTACAAAGTAAGCAAGAGAAAAAAGAAGATACATTTATTAAAGTAAATTCAAGCGGACTTATGATTACATATGAAGACGAGAACATTTTAATTGTTGAAAAATGGCCTGGGGTTTTAGTACATCCAGATCAAAAGGGAGCAGAACCTTCACTTACAGATTATGTATTGTCTTATTTAAATGGAAAAGGTGATTACTTACCAGAAAAAGAAAAAACATTTACACCGGCTCCATGCAATAGATTAGATAGAAATACTTCAGGAGTAGTTATTTTTGGAAAGAATTTTGAGTCATTAAGAACTATGAACGAAATGATTAGAGAAGGTAATGTTAAGAAGTATTATAATGCGTTAGTAAAAGGTAAAATAAAAGATGGAGTATACAAAGGATATATTTCAAAAGATGAAAATGAAAATATATCTAAGGTATATGATGAAAAGAGACCTAACACTAAGGAAATTGCTATGGAAGTAAAGACAGTTCAAACTAATGGAGCATATTCATTACTAGAAATTGACCTTATTACAGGTAGAAGCCATCAAATTAGAGCACATTTAAGTCATTTAGGAAATCCTATCATAGGTGACTTTAAGTATGGAGATAAAAAGTTAAATTCATTCTTTGATAATAAGTTTGGATTAAATTATCAATTCCTTTATGCTTATAAGCTTATTTTTAAGGGCGCTAATGGGAAACTTGAGTATTTAAAGAATAAAACAATAGCAGAAGCGCTTCCGCCAATGTTTAAAAAGATTAAGAAGGATGTATTTAAATTTACTATATAAGATCATAAAAGGGGAAAGTTATGGAAGAGAAATCAGTGGGTCGTAGTTTTCTTATATTATCTATAGCGGGGATACTTGTAAAAGTAATGTCAGCAGCATATATTCCATTGTTAAGAGCTATAATTGGTACAACAGGAATAGGAATATATAATGCAAGTTACAGTTATTTTGTTTTTATATTAGCTATTACAAGCTTAGGAGCACAACCAGCAGTTGCAAAGGTTGTATCGGAATTAAGGGCTTTAGGACATGAAGAAGATGCATTAAGGGCAATGAAATTAGCAAGAAGGTATTTAGCGATTATCGGTGCTATTATTACAATTGCATTTATGATGCTTATCGGACCGATTGCTAAAATAACTAAATGGGAAACAGCAACACTTTCTTTAATGTTTCTAGCTCCAACAGTATTTTTTAGCTGTTTATTAGCTACATATAGAGGATACCTTCAAGGTATAGAGGAAATGAAGACTCTAGCTATTTCGCAAGTTATAGAGCAGCTTGTTAACGTAGTTTTAAGTTTAATATTTGCTTTTGTGCTTGTAGGAATAAGCATAGAATGGGGAAGTGCTGGAGGTACTGTAGGTACAACTATAGGTGCAATTGTAGCACTTATATTTATCTTAATAATATATGATAGAAATAGATTAGAAGAAAGAGCAGAAGAAGAAAATAAAGCAGAAAAACATATTAGTGATAAAATGATACTAAAAAAACTTGTTAAGTATGGAGTGCCGATAATAATGGTAGCTGCATTACAAAATTCAAGTGGTATGATTGATACTATAAATGTAAAGGGAAGACTTCTTGCAGCTGGTTTTAATGATAATAGAGCAACTGAGTTATATGGAATACTAGGATGTTATAATACATTGCTTTATGTACCGTTATCAATAGTAACAGCATTAAGTTCAGCAATTTTTCCAAGAATAATAAATGCATTTACAACAAAGAAAAAGAAAGAGTTAAAATCACATATAGCATATAGCTTTAGATTAACTTATTTAATAACAATACCAGCAGCAGTTGGTTTATCTATGCTAAGTAAAGAAGTATATATTATGATTTATGGTAGTACAGAGGGATATCAATTATTGATGTATGGTTCTGTTGTGTTGATTTTTATGTCACTTTCAGCTATACAAAATACTATTCTTCAAGGAATAAATAAATTATATTTAGTATTAAGCACTGCTTTTTTAAGTATTATAATAAAATTTGTTATTAACTATTTTTTAGTTGGAATAAAGGATATTAATATATTAGGAGCTGTATTTGCAAGTTTCTTTGCTTTTTTAGTTCCTGTAATAATAAATCATAATAGATTAAGAAGAATATTTAAAATGAGAATACCTATAGTTAAAATGGCTTTAGTACCATTATTAGCTTCGTGTGTTATGGCATTAAGTATCTCATTATGTAAAATTCCAATAAATAGATTTATGAATATAGTACAAGGTGGAAGGGCTATAACGTCAATAGTAGCTTTAATGTTAATTGCTATAGGTGGAGCTGTATACTTTGTAGCTATGATTTTCCTTGGTGGTATAAAGAAGAAAGATTTAGATATGATTTCACCTAAGTTATTTACTTTATTACCAAGATTTTTAAGAAAGAATATGTAAATAATATAAATATAAATATAAATATAAATGGTCTGTTACGTTAAGTAACAGACCATTTATATTTATATATTGTTAGCAACTATAAATTGATGTTTTCCACGTTTTTTTGCTTCATACATTGCATGATCAGCACTTTCAATTAAATCAGACATAGTAGTACAGCTTGTTATATTCATTGTTATTATACCAATAGAGCATGATAATAGTTTTTCGTTGGGGATAGTGATATCTTTCATCAAGATTTTTGATATTCTATCACTAAAGCCAATATATTTTTCTAAAGAATTATATATGTTATTTGCCACTGATAAAATTTCTTCATTAGAATAATCTTGTAGTAAAAGTAAAAATTCATCTCCACCGTATCTAATAGGTGAATTATGTTTAGGCGTTACAGAGTTGAGTATTTCTGCAAACCAAATTAATACTTGATCCCCAATTTTATGTCCAAAAGAATCATTGTAGTATTTAAAGTTATCCAAGTCGATATAAAATAATGTTACAGTATTTGAATCATTAGGATTATAATCTAATAAGTTTGAAAGTCTATTATAAAATCCTTGTCTATTACAAATTCCAGTTAGCATATCTGTATAAGCACTTTGTAATAATTTTTGTTGTCCTTCAATTCTTCGAATAGTTTCAAATAACTGTTTAGTTGTTAAGTTTATTAAGCGTAAAAATTCATTGTTAAGTGTAATTTCATTATTAATCATTTCTCCAGAGGATTTAGTTAAGCATAAATAAGAGGCTTTTAATTTATTATCCTTCAAAATAGGAATAAAAATAAATGAATGTATATTTGAGTTTATTAGTAATTCAATTTTGTTAATAAAAGACTTTAATTTATTTGTCAATGACGTTGAATGATTAGGATAAACAAAACCTTGTTTATAATCTGATAATAGTGAAATAAGTTTTGGTAATTTATTATTTATATTATCGTCATTACTTGAAGAATAAATTAAATCTATAGTTGAATTTTCGTGTAATAACATAAACGAATAATCTAATGCAAATCTACTTTCAATTAAGGACATAGAACTTGATAAAACTTTATCTAAATCATCTAAAGAAGATAAGTTCTCTTGGAAAAGATTTAAAAAGTTTATTTCATCTACTTTTGAATTTAATTCATTTAAAGATGCTTGTTGTTTAGCAGCTTCTACTACCCAATTCATTGATGATGGATCATGAGGTATTTGAATTGGATTAGGATCATTACCTTCAAGAATAGAAAGATAGTAGTTAAAATTATTTTCTCTACAGTATCTTATTCCATATTCTTTATACTTATTAGCTTCATTAAAATTACCTAATTCAGTTAATAAAGAATAGTATTCATAATTAAATTTAGGTAATAAACATTTTAAAGATCCTTCAAGTAAACCAAGATAATAGTTAGCTTTTTCAAAGAATGATTTAGCTTCTATCAATTTATTTTCTGTTTTTAGTAAAAGACCTTGTAAAAAATTTGATAAAAAGAATTCATCATCATCATCTTTAAAGAATTTAATTGTAGCATCTTTACATTGAGTCTTCATGTTTGATAAAAATGAATACGCTTTATAGTAATTTCCTAAGTAAAAATTATTTAATCCTACAATTCCATATAATCTAGTTAATGTAGTCAAACGTAATCTATCTACTTTTAATACGTTTAATATTGATAAACAAATGTTAAAGCAGTCATTTGCTTTTGTATATTGATTAGAAAGAAGAAAATTAAATCCTTTATTAAAAATAGTCATACATATTTCATCAAAATTCCAATTATATCTCAAATTTAATAATGCCAAATCGTAATAAGAGTTAGCTGTTATATAATCTTCATTTGTTAAATAATAATATCCTATACCATTATAAGTTTGAGCTAGTCTAAAATAATCTTTCATTTCCAATAATAAAACTTCAACTTTTTTATAATAAGTTATACTTATATTATAAAAACCTCTTACAGCGTAAACTAAAGCAGTTTTTAGATAAGAAGATAATATACAATTTTGATTATCTAATTCAAGTGCTAAGCGTCTCCCTTCGTTAGAATATGATATCTTTTTATCTTCAGGACCTGAATATTCAATTTCATAGTAGGAATGAGTTAAAAAATATGCAAGCATATTTTTTCGCTTATATTTTTTTGCAAGATAAATAAATTCATTAGCAAAATTAAATTTATTTAAATTTGTTCTATATTTAGCAAATTCATTAATCCAAAATATTAAAGAATAGGAATTAAAAATAAGCTCTTCGTTATTTAGTTTTTTTGAAAGTGTATAACTTTGTTTTGATAATGTTTCGGCTAAAGAAAATTTTTTCTTTAATATATTAATCATAGAAAGCTTTTGAATTGCTATGAGTCTAAAATAGTCATTTCCATTTTCTAATGAAACATTTGAGAGTAATTCGTAATATTTTAAGCTTTCATCATAATTTTCTAATAAGCAATATGTATTTCCTAATTTCAATAAAGTTAGGTATAATTCCTCTAAAGTGTGTTTTGAATTATTTTCTTTTATTAAATCATAATTTATTTTATAAAAATTTAGAGCTTCCTCTAAAGCAAAAAAATTATAGTAATTATCGCCGTTAAATAAATTATCACTATTATTTAAATTTATATAATTATTATCAGAGCTTTGAGTTTTATTTATTAAAATTTTATTAGAAAACTCAAGTAATAAGCCGTCTAATTCTAATAATTGAATTAAGTCGTCAAAATTGCTTTGAAAATTTTCGTTATAATAATGGTAATCATTTAGTGTAAGTATTATCTTAAAGTTATTATTGGAAGAACTAGTAAATAACCATTTGAGCCAGTTTATGGTAGATATAGGTGCATAATTTATATTTTCTAAAGTAATAAGTAGTGTTTTTTTCTTACCATAATAATTAAAAAAATTTAAAAACTCTGTGAAAAATCTCGATTTTTCATATGCGTAGTCAAAGGGTAAAATTTCTTCTATTCTATTTGCTTTACCATTAAAAATAAAACTTTTGAATAATTCTTTATGTGCCGGATATACAGATAATTCATTCATTAAATAATCTAAGTCTTTTTTGGTATTCGTAAAGTTTTTTATTAGTGAACAAAATGGTGAATACGGTTCCAAAGTGGGGTAGAACTTATAGTCTGTATAAAAAGTATTATATTCTGAATTTGAAGATTTATTTAAATAATTTAAGTTTGAATCGAAGGATTGTCCATTTTTTTTAATTAAAAAAATACTTGCTTCATTTCTTTCAATTTCTTTTAAAATAGATGAATAGCGACCAATATCTATATTTAGCATAATAACCTCTCAATAAAAAAATAAAATTAGTGTTTAATGTGGAATTATAGTAATTATAAAGTATTTAGTATTTAAATTTAATTTTAAAAATATAAAAAAATTAAATTTACAATTAAATTCCATGATATTTAACCAGTAATATATATTATATCATATTATTTACAAAAATTAATCATTTATTAGATGAAAAGAGATAAAAAAAACACGATTTGAATAGTATATATTAGGAAATTTATTTTAAGGAGTAATTATGAAAAATAAAAGAGATGAAAAAGATTGCACATTAACCACTGATAATGGCATTCCTATTTCTAATGATACAAGCTCTTTAACTGTAGGGGAGGATGGTCCTGTTTTATTAAAAGATACCAATTTAATTGAAAAGCTTGCTAGCTTTGATAGGGAGAGAATACCGGAAAGAGTAGTACATGCAAAAGGATCTGCAGCTTATGGATACTTTGAAGTAACAAATTCTATGAGAAAATATACAATAGCTAAGGTTTTTACAGAAGAAAATAAAAGAGTACCTGTTTTAGTAAGATTTTCAACAGTTATAGGTTCAGAAGGTTCTGCAGATACAGCGAGGGATCCAAGAGGATTTGCAGTTAAATTTTATACTGATGAGGGGAATTACGATATTGTTGGTAATAATTTACCAGTATTTTTTATTAGAGATGCTTTGAAATTTCCAGATATGATTCATGCATTTAAACCAGCGCCAGACACAGGAGTAACTGATTTAAACAGGTTTTGGGATTTTATTTCAGTTAATCCTGAATCAACAAATATGATAACATATGTATATTCAGATCTGGGGACTATAAAAAGCTTTAGAAAAATGGAGGGATTTGGGGTTAACACATATGTCTGGGTATGTCCTATGGGAAAGAGAAGGTTAATTAAATATCACTGGAAGCCACTTTTAGGTGTTGAAACAATAGATAGAGATAAAGCAATTATGTTAGCAGGAATAAATCCAGATATAGCAAGACAAGATTTATATGAGTGTTTAGCTAGAGGAGAAAAAGTTAAATATGATTTATATGTTCAAATTCTAGAGTTGGATGATATTGATAAGCTTAACTTTGATGTTTATGATGCTACAAAAATATGGCCAGAAGATAAAATTCCATTAATTAAAGTTGGAACTATGACATTAGATAAAAATCCAGATAATTTTTTTGTAGAAACAAATCAAGCTGCATTTGCACCTTCAAATTTGGTACCAGGAATTGAGGCTTCAAATGATAAATTATTACAAGGGAGATTATTTGCATATAGGGATACTCAAAGGCATAGATTAGGACCAAACTTTAATCAACTTCCTGTTAATGCTCCAAAAGTTAAGGTTTGTAATTATCATCAAAATGGTAATATGAGATATAGAGGAAATCCTGGACATGTTAATTATAGACCCAATATGCTTGACAATAATAAACCAAATTTGGCAAAGGATATAGCAAGTCAACATATTTGTTTGAACGGTGAAGAAGTAAGAAAGGTGATTGAAAAGGCTGATGATTTTACTCAAGCTGGAGAAAGGTATAGAAGCTTGTCAAAAAAGGAGAGAGAACATTTAATATATAATATTTTATGTGATTTAAAAGAAGTAAATAGAGAGATTCAGGAAAGATTAATTGCTAATTTTACAAAAGCAGATAAGGATTTTGGGGAGTGTATAAAAAAAGGGTTAAAAATTAAAGATTAAAAATGTGAGGACTTTAAAAATAAGGTGAAAAAGCTTTAACTTGTTCTAGCTTTTTCACCTTATTTTTAATATTCATCTATTCCAAATCTGCTTAAATAAGCAAATACTCCGAATGTAAATATTATTATTAATATATTTTTAAAATAAAATAAATCTGTTAGTAAATACTTATTTGCTAAATTTAAAATTAAGAAAATTAAAATTCCTATTAAAGAAAAAATAATTATATTAAATAAAGATAAATTTAATTCAATGTGTTTTTTTATTTCATGTAAATTAATTATTAAATTTAAAGTTGAAGTAACAAATATAGTAATTACGTAAGAAAAAATATTTATACTAGGTATAGCTGTGAAAAAGTATAAGCATAGTATTTCGGTAACAGAAACTATTATTGAATTTCTTAATATAATACTTTGTCTGTTTAGTCCATTTAATATTCCCACCATTGTATTTGAAACAAAAAATATAGGTGCTGAAAGTGAAGATAGCTTAATGTATAATCCTAAGTCATCTCTATGATAAAACATCTGTCCAAGAGAATCTGGTATAAGTTGACAAATTACTGTTGTTGCCATTCCTAATAGAAAAGCAATTTTTAAAACCATTCTTATTCTTACGGAGGCATTGTAATATTCACCATTGCTTATAGTTTGTGATAAATCAGGTACGAGAAGCGTATTTATTGAATTTACAACAATTAAGGGAAAAGTAACTATAGTTAAGGCCATTCCATTAAATTTACCTATTAAGTTTAATGCAGAACTATAATCTAAACCAGAAGCAACAAGCTGTCTTGGAACAACTAATGTTGAAATTGTTGAAAAAGCATTTCCTAAGAATCCATTTAAGCATAAAGGTAATGAAATTATAAGAACATTAAATAATAATTGAGCTTTTCTTTCAGGTTTATCGTGACCTATAGGCATTCTTTTTTTTGTATATCTAAAATAAATATAAAGTAATAAAAGACTTTGCAATTCTCCTATAGCTAGTGACACAAATGCTAATGTTACTATTGAAGTTAATGTTTGAGCTTTAAACATATATATAAGTAAAGTTATGGTTATTATTCTCATTGCTTTTTCAGATATGTCAATTATAGCAGGAACAGTGATTTTGGATGTTCCGTAGAAAAAACCTTTTAATATATTTGAAAGTGCAATAAAAACCATGGCTGGACAAGTAACTCTTATGGCATTTAAAGTTCTAGGATCCTTAATTCCATATTTACTTATGTAAGGTGCAAGAAAAAATACTATAATTCCAATAACCATTGCCCATATTATGTTAAAAAAAGCAACGGATCGAATAGTTTTAAATAAATTATTATATTCTCCATTAGCTTCATAAATAGCGGAACGTTGAGAAATAGCTGCAATTATTCCAGCAGTCATTAAGCAAATAAATAAGTTATATACTGGCATAACTAAACCATAAATAGCAAGACCTTCAGGACCTGCAATATTTCCTAGATACATAGAAAAAATAAATCCGAGTATTCCGGTTGTAATGTTAGAAGCAGTTAAAAAAAATGAATTTTTAAAGAAATTATCTTTTTCCAAATTATTTTCCTCCTTTTGTAGATATTTATTAAGCAAAAACATATGAATACTAATTAAACAATTTACCAATATTTAATAAAGTTGAATTACATTAATACTTATTCAGCAGAATAAAACAATATGATATTAAAGAGCATTATTTAAATATAAGTAATATTTTGTTATGTAAAAAAATAAATTTATTATGAAGGGGTGAGGCTTATGAAGAAATTTTTGCAATGCATAATTTTATCAGTTGCGATAGTTAGTATTTCTTTTGGAATTTATAAATTTAGCAAAGGGTATGATCTTAATTTAATTTATAAAAATATTGATTGGTCAATTACAAATAAATCAGTAGAGGGAGCAGTATCATTTACGTTTGACAGAGCTAATAATTTGTACATAGCTTTTAAAGATACAATAAAAGTAGTTAATGAAAGTAATAATGAAGAAGTATTAATATATGATAAGTCGTTAAATATATATGATATTGCTTGTAGTGGAGATTCTATAATTATAGCTACGGATAATAGAGTAATAGCTTATGATCTATCTAATAAGGAATTTAGAGATATAGTAACTGGATTGCCTAATTTAGGAATTAATAATAAAACTAATATTACTTTAAAAGATGAATATTTATATATAACTATAGGTTCAAATACAAATGCAGGAATTGTAGACGAGGGAAATAAAAATGAAGATATTGCATCTTTCGAATGGGTATCAACTGGTATTGGATATAATGGAAATTATGGATTTACTAAATTTGGACAAGTAGTGAATTCAGGGGAAAAAATAAAAGAAGGTATGTTAAGTAATGCTTCAATATTAAAATACAATTTAAATACTGGAAAGCTTTCGACTTATGCAACTGGAATTAGAAATGTTGAAGGAATAGCTACAAATAGTATGGGTGAATTAACTGCAATTGTAGGTGGAATGAATGAAGAGGGAGGAAGAGAAGTAAAAGATGATGTTGATTATATATATGATATAAAAGAAAAGGCATGGTATGGGTGGCCTGATTTTAGTGGTGGAGACCCTATTACTTCTCCAAGATTTTCTGATGGAACTAATAAATTATCATATATTATTGAAAATCATCCAACAGAGACACCATTGCCACCTAGATATCAACATAATAGTTTACAATCCCTAAAAGGACTAGCTATTGATTATGAAGGAAAGTGTTTTCCAAAGGATACTGTAATTTTTGCTGATAATAAAGAAAATTGTATATATGTATTAACTGAATTAGGAACTTCAAAAGCTATCGTAAGTTTAGATAAAAATAGCTATATAGAAAAAATACGTTATAATAATTCAAGTATATATTTATTAGATAGTAAAGCGGGATGCATATATAAGATTCAAGGAGAAATAAATAATAGTTCATTTAATTTACCAAATATAATTTGGATTTTTATTGCTATATTGGTAATTGCTATTGTAATGACTATTATATATAAAGTTAAAAATAAGAGAAAAAATAAATAAAATCCTAAAAATATCTTATGGGAATTCCATAAGATATTTTTTTGTATTATTATATATAAATAAGGAAAGATAAAAGCTTAAATACCAAAAGAAAAAATAATTGTTAAAAATGATTTACATAAGTTGAAAATAATAATAATAAAATTTATTAAAAGAAAAATAATTTATAAAAGGGAGAGTAAATATGGGAAAAACAATTATATTAAATTTAAGTGGTGTTAAGTTATTAGGTGATGTACTAGACGTTGGTGAAAGCTACGGAGTAATTTACAATATTTCTAAAGATACAATTGACGAAGTTTGTGTTGATCTATTAGAAGGAAGTATAGATGAAAAAGGTATACAAGGTGAGTATGATGTATGCACTATATTCTTTTACTTAAGTAATTTATGGAGAGAATCAGCTCGTGTTCAATTGATAAATGAAGTAAGTAAATTAATAAAAGTAGGTGGAGAAATATATATTTGGGATATAAATAAAGAAATGGGAGAAGTATCAAATAATAAGGTGATGGCAGTATTACCATCTGGTAAAATAAAAGAGTTTGAGTTTAAAAATTTAAACCCTATTTCTACATCAAATATAGATAATACTAAAAAAATGTTAGAAAATATGTATAGTATTAAGGAAGAGAAGCTTTGGGAGGATATATTTTTCATTAGGGGAGAAAAAATAAAGTAACGAAAGGAAGAAGAAAGTGAAAGTTTTATTAACAGCAATTAACTCAAAATTCATTCATAGTAATTTAGCAGTGAGGTATCTAAAAGCATTTACTGAAGACATGGATTATACATGCAAAATTAGGGAGTTTTCAATTAATGATAGAGATGAAAAAGTACTTGAAGAAATTATAAAGGAAAAACCTGATGTAGTTGCTTTCTCAACATATATTTGGAATGTTGAGATGGTGAAAAGATTATCTAATCTTATAAAGATAGTAAATAGTGATATAAAAATTTTATATGGTGGCCCAGAAGTATCTTATGATAGTTTAAATATATTAAAGGAACTTAATGGTGATTATTTAATTGAGGGAGAAGGAGAAAAAACATATAGAGAATTTATTGAATATTGCCTTGGGAAAAGAGAGATTAGAAGTATAAGAGGATTATATTTTAAAGAAGGCAATGAAGTAATAGGAAATGGTAATAGACCTCTTATGAGTATGAATGAAATAGTTTTCCCATATAAGATGGATGAAGATTTAGATAATAAGATAGTGTATTACGAGGCATCAAGGGGCTGTCCATTTAACTGCAAATATTGTCTTTCATCAACAACTCATGGAGTAAGATTTTTAGATATTGAAAGAGTAAAAAAAGAATTGCAATTTTTCATAGATAAAAAAGTAAGACTTGTTAAATTTGTAGATAGAACTTTTAATTGCAATTTTAAATTTTCAACAGCTATATGGGAATTTTTAATTAATGCTGAAACAAAAACTCAATTTCATTTTGAAATATCAGCAGACATTTTAAAACCACAAGAATTAGAATTGCTTAGAAAGGCACCTAAAGATAGATTCCAATTTGAAGTAGGAGTTCAAACTACTAATGATGATGTATTAAATAGAATTAATAGATTTGTTAATTTTAGTGATATTAAAGAAAAGGTTGTTGAATTATTAGAAATAAAAAATATAAAACAGCATTTAGATTTAATAGCAGGATTACCAGGTGAAGACATAGTATCATTTAAAAAATCATTTAATGATGTATATAGTATTGAACCTGAAGAAATACAGTTAGGATTCTTAAAGCTTCTTAGGGGATCTTCTATGAGAGAAGAAGCTGAAGAGTATGGAATGAAATATTCACCATATCCTCCATACGAAATTATTTCTACAAAGGATATTTCTTATGATGAGCTTTTAATATTAAAAAAAGTAGAAAGTATGGTAGATAAATATTATAATTCACAGAAATTCAATAACATAATAAAAATATTAGTTAAGTGTTTTGATACTCCTTATGATTTTTATTTAGAATTGGGAAATTACTTTGATAAGAAGGGATACTTCGATAGAAATATAGGTAATAGTGAATATTATAAAGTATTTTTAGATTTCAATATGGAAATAACAAAACTAGATAATAAAATATTACGAGATATAGTAAAGTATGATTACTTAATGTTTAATAAAAGAAGAGGGATGCCAGAATTCTTAGGAAAAGGAGTAGGTAAGGAAAAAGAAAATGAATTTAAAGATAGATTAAGAGAAAAATACTCCTTTAAAGATTATTATGTAGAGGGTTTTTGCATAGATATAAACAAATATATAAAAACTGGTGAAATAGAAGAAAGAGAATCATATTTCTTATTTGGATATGATGGACACATTATAGAAATTGATAATTTAGTTAACATAAAAGAAAATAAGTAAATTACAAAAAGAAAATAAGTAAGTAAAAAATATAATAAATAGATAATTATTACAAAATTAAAGTGTTGTTTAGGAAATGTTAACAAAAAAAAGTTGAAAAATTGTAAAAACCGTGTATAATTAAAAAAGAGATAAAAAGTAATTAATACTATATTAAGTATTAATATTTATATTATCCAACTTGTATATAGTAAAGGTGGTGAGACTTTGGCATTAGAAGCAATTAATGAGATAAAGGAAGCTGAGAAAAAGGCTGAAATGATAATTTCAGAAGCTAAACAAAATGCAAAAGAAATTGTTAGCGGTGCTACTAAAGAAGCAGATATCAAATATGATGAAATAATAAGCGAAGCAAAAGCAAAAGCTAATAACTTATTAAATGCTGCTTTAGAAGAAGGAAATAGCAATGCAGAACCGATCTTAAAGATTGGAGAAAAAGAAATAGAGGCTATACGTAATATGTCTCAAGATTTAAAAGATAATGCTATTAATATAGTTGTTGAGAGGATAGTGAAGATTCATGGCAATAGTTAAGATGAACAAATTCACTTTGCTTACTTTTGAATCTAAAAAAGAAGAACTTCTTCGTAGATTACAAGGATTTTCAAATGTAGAATTTATAAATCTACAAGATGAAAATTTATTAGAAGCTAATGAAGAGTTAAAAAATCTTAATAAAGACGAAGTAGATTCAAATATTGCAAAGTATGAAGAAGATTTATCAAAGGCTAAAACTACTCTAGACTTTTTAACTCACTATATGCCTAAAAAGTCAGGATTAAAAGCATTAGAGGATGACAAGGAAAACTTAACTATTGATGAATTAGAAAATGCAGTTAAGAACATAAACTGGAACGAAATTTATTGTAAAGTTAAGGAGAAGGAAGATGAGCTTCACAGCATAGAAAGCAAAATTACTAAGCTAGAAGGCGAAATTGAAGTTTTAACTCCATGGCAAGCCTTAGATATTTCTTTTGAAGCTCTAAATGAGCTAAATATGGTGTCAACTTTCGTTGGAAGTATTTCAAAGCAATATGAAGGACAACTTAATGAAAGTTTAGATGCTGAATATGTTGAAATTATCTCAAGAGGTAATAACGATATAAACATATTAGTTGTGTCTTTAAAAGAAAGACATGATGAAGTATTAAATCTTTTAAGAGGATTTGGATTTAGTTCATTTAAATCAGAGTTTGATGAAATACCACAAGTTGTTATAACAAATCATGCTCATGAGATAGAAGAATTAAAATCAAAAATATTCTTCGTAAAAGAAGAAGTAGCTTCTTTTGAAGAAGACTATAAGAAAATGAAATTAGTTTATGATTATCTTACAAACATAGTTTTAAGATATAAAGCTTCAAATAACTTCTTAAGAACTACAAACACTGTTGCTATTCAAGGATGGTGTGAAGTAGAAAAGAATGAAGAATTACAAAAGATATGTAAGGAAGCTTTAAATGACGACTATTATATATCATTTGAAGAAGTAAAAGAAGATGAAGTTGATGCGGTTCCAGTTAAATTAAAAAATGGATTGCTTAACAAAACATTTGAATCTGTTACAGAGATGTATAGTTTACCAAAATATAATGAAGTAGATCCAACTCCATTATTAGTGCCATTTTATTTAATATTCTTTGGTATGATGGTTGCTGACGTTGGATATGGATTAGTAATGTTAATAGCTGCCTTCTGTGCAATGAAATTCTTAAAATTAAATAAGAAAAATGAAGATTTTGCTAGATTCTTCTTATTCTTAAGTATACCAACAATAGTTATTGGTTTAATATACGGATCATTCTTTGGAGATGCAGTTAAAATACCAGGATTAATAAATCCAACTGAAGATGTTAATACACTTTTAGTGGCTTCTATAGTATTTGGTGTTATACAAATATTCTTTGGATTATGTATAAAAGCATATACGCTTATTAAAGCAGGAAAACCAAAGGATGCATTTTATGATGTTGGTTCATGGTTAATTACTTTAATTTCTATTGGAGTATTAGCAGGAACTATAATGCTAGGATGGCCATCAATAGTTAAATACATTGCTATAGCAGCTATGATATTTGGTATGCTTGTAATAGTATTAACTGGTGGTAGAGCAGAAAAGACAAAAGGTGCTCAAATAGGTCAAGGTTTATATTCATTATATGGAATAACAAGTTATATTGGTGACTTAGTTTCATATACAAGACTTATGGCATTAGGTTTATCAGGTGGATGTATTGCAGGAGCATTAAACTTATTAATGAAATCATTAACTGGTCCAGCAATAATATTATTACCATTTGTGTTTGTAGCAGCTCACGTATTTAACTTATTATTAGGTTTATTAGGAGCATATGTTCACACAGCAAGATTACAATACGTAGAGTATTTCTCAAAATTCTACGAAGGTGGAGGAAAAGCATTTACTCCATTTAAAGCATCAGAAAAATATATGAATTTAAAGGAAAATTAGGAGGATTTGAAAAATGAATACATGGATACAATTTTTTATGGAAAATAATGGTGGTTTAATATTTGCAGCTTTAGGTGTTGCATTAGCAGTTGGTTTATCAGGTATAGGTTCAGCTAAAGGTGTTGGACTAGTTGGGGAAGCGGCTTCAGGATTAGTTACAGAAGAACCAGAAAAGTTCGGTAAAGCATTAGTATTAGAATTATTACCAGGTACTCAAGGTTTATACGGTTTCGTTGTTGGTTTCGTTGCTTACACTAAGATGTCATCAGGAATGTCTTTAGAACAAGGTTTATACTTAATAGGTGCTTGTTTACCAATCGCTTTAGCTGGTTTATTCTCAGGTATAGCTCAAGGTAGAGTTGCTGCTTCAGGTATCCAAATATTAGCTAAGAGACCAGAACACAACACAAAAGGTATCATCTTATCAGCAATGGTTGAAACTTACGCATTATTAGGATTCGTTATATCATTCATGTTAGTAAGTATGGCAATGTAATTAATACATGCAATATTATTAGCATCATAAAGATTGGAGATATAGATTATGTCAAATGTAAAGAATATAACTTCTAAAATCCTTAAGGATGCAGAAGCTGGAAAGGAAAATATCTTAGCAACTGCTGAAGAAGAAAAGAATAAAATTCTTTCTAAAAAAATAAGCAGTGCAAATGAAATTGCACAAGAAATTTTAGAAAAAGCTGAAGTTGAAGCAAAATCTAAAAAAGAAAGAGTAATTTCTAGTGCTAAATTAAAAGTTAGAAATAACAAATTAGCAGCTAAGCAAGAAATTATAGATGAAGTTTTCGAAAAGAGTATAGATAAGTTAACAGAATTATCTAAAGAAGAATTCTTAAACTTTGTTAAAAATACAATTTCAACAATGAATTTAACTGGAAAGCAAACATTAATTTTAAATGAAACAGGGTTAAAGTTTGTAGATGTAGCCTTCATTGAAGAATTAAACTCAAAGGTAAAAGCACAAATCACTTTAAGTGAAAAAGCTGGTAATTTTAAAGGTGGTTTCATCTTAGAAAATGAAGGTATAGAAATAAATAGCACTTTTGAAGCTCTAGTAAGCTCATTAAGAGATGAGTTAGAGTTCGAAGTGGCGCAGGTGTTATTTAGTTAAGGAGGGGTAGTATGGATGTAATGCAATTTACTCAAGCTCTTTCAAGAATTTGGGTATTGGAAACAAGACTCCTTGATAAATCTAAAGTAGAAAGAATGTTAGAAGCTAATTCTGCTGATGAAGTTTTAAAAATACTTGGTGAAACTGAGTATGCTAATATAATGGGTAATGTTAAAAGAGCGGCTGATTATGAAGAAGTTTTAAGTACAGAACTTAAAAGAGTTTATAAATTAGTTTATGAACTTTGCCCAGTAAAAGAAATAGTAGATCTAATGAGCATTAAATATAAATACCATAATATTAAGGTATTATTAAAAGGAAAGTTCTTAGATAAAGATTTCTCAAACATGTTAATTGATTTAGGTAATGAAGACTTAAATGAATTAAAGAGAAAAATAGATACAGATAATTTTAGAGATTTAAAAGGAAATGTTGAAAAAGCGGTTTTAGAAGTAATTGCTGATTTTGAAGCAAATAAAGATCCTCAAAATATTGATATAATTGTAGATAGATATATGTTTAAAGAGTTAGTTGAAATAAAGAAATCTTTAAATTATAAATTTACAGATAAACTTGTAAATGCAATTATTGATGCTACAAATGTCAGAACTTTACTAAGAATTAAAAAGCAAGGTAAAGGAAGAGAATTTGCATCAGAAGTTTTAGTTAGTGGTGGATCTATAAGCAAAGATACATTAGTAGCAATCATTAATGAAACACCAGAAAATATTATTTCTAAATTAAGTACTAGTGCCTATTCAGATTTAATAAAAGAAGGTGTTGAAAGCTACATAGCTACTAATTCAGCAAATCTTTTAGAAAAATTAAGTGATAATTACATTATGGATTTAATGAAAAGCGGTAAGCTTGTAACATTTGGACCAGAAAGAATTTTATCATATATTTATGCTAAAGAAACAGAAATCAAAATCATTAGAATTATAATGGTTGGTAAGCTTAATAATATTGCTGAGGAAGTAATAAGAGAAAGGCTGCGTGATATTTATGTATAAGAAAATCGGTGTAGTTGGAGATAAAGACTCAGTTTTAGCATTCAAAGCTATTGGAATAGATGTATTTCCAGTTGTAGAAGCTGATGAAGCTAGAATTGCCGTTGATAGAATGGCTATGAATGGATACGCAGTTATTTTTATAACAGAGCAAGTTGCAGTAACAATTGAAGAAACAATTGAACGTTACAATAAGCAAATGCTTCCTGCTGTAATATTAATTCCAAGTAATCAAGGAACTTTAAATATAGGTTCAAAGAGAATCAGCGATAGCGTAGAAAAAGCTGTTGGTGTGAATATTTTATAGGAAGGCAGGTTAGAGATTTGAAGACCGGAAAGATAATCAAGGTTGCAGGTCCTTTAGTTGTTGCTGAAGGAATGGACGAAGCAAATATTTATGATATGGTTAAGGTTGGAGAAAAGGGTCTTATCGGAGAAATCATTGAAATGAGAGGCGATAAGGCATCTATCCAAGTTTACGAAGAAACTACAGGAATAGGGCCAGGGGACCCAGTTGTTACAACAGGGGAACCATTAAGTATTGAATTAGGACCAGGACTTATAGAGTCAATGTTCGATGGAATACAAAGACCACTAGATGCATTTGAAAAAGTAGCTCAATCACCATTCTTAACAAAAGGTGTATCAGTTACTTCATTAAACAGAGAAAGAGTTTGGACTTTTAATCCTATAGCTAAAGTTGGAGATAAAGTAGAAGCTGGTGATGTAATCGGAACAGTTCAAGAGACATCTGTTGTATTACACAAAATAATGGTTCCATATGGAGTAGAAGGAACTATTAAAGAAATTAAGGCTGGAGACTTTACAGTTGTAGATACAGTTTGTGTTGTTGAAACTGCTAAGGGAGATAGAGAAGTTCAACTTATGCAAAAATGGCCAGCAAGAAAAGGTAGACCATTTGCACAAAAATTAAAACCAGAAGCACCAATGACTACAGGACAAAGAGTTATAGATACATTCTTCCCAGTAGCTAAGGGTGGAGCTGCTGCAGTACCAGGTCCTTTCGGAGCAGGTAAGACAGTTGTTCAACACCAAATAGCAAAATGGGGAGATGCTGAAATAGTTGTTTACGTTGGATGCGGTGAACGTGGTAACGAAATGACAGACGTTCTTAATGAATTCCCAGAGTTAAAAGACCCTAAAACTGGTGAATCATTAATGAAGAGAACAGTACTTATAGCAAACACTTCAAACATGCCAGTTGCGGCAAGAGAAGCTTGTATATATACAGGTATCACAATAGCTGAATACTACAGAGATATGGGATACTCAGTATCAATCATGGCAGATTCTACTTCAAGATGGGCAGAAGCATTAAGAGAAATGTCTGGTAGACTTGAAGAAATGCCAGGGGATGAAGGTTATCCAGCATACTTAGGATCAAGACTTGCTGACTACTATGAAAGAGCTGGTAAAGTTGTATGCTTAGGTAAAGATGGAAGAGAAGGAGCAGTTACTGCAATCGGTGCGGTATCACCTCCAGGGGGAGACCTTTCAGAACCAGTTACTCAATCAACATTAAGAATAGTTAAAGTTTTCTGGGGATTAGATGCTCAACTTGCATATAAGAGACACTTCCCAGCAATAAACTGGATTAACTCATATTCATTATATGCTGATACTGTAGATGGATACTTAAATAAGACAGTTGCTGAAGATTGGTCTGCATTAAGACAAGAAGCAATGACTTTATTACAAGAAGAATCAGCTTTACAAGAAATCGTAAGCTTAGTAGGTATAGATGCATTATCAGAAAAAGATAGATTAAAATTAGAAGTTTCTAAGTCTATAAGAGAAGACTATTTACAACAAAATGGTTTCCACGAAATAGATACTTATACTTCATTAGATAAACAATACAAAATGTTAAAGCTTGTATTATTATTCAGAAAAGAAGCAGAAAGAGCTTTAGAAGCAGGAGTTTACTTAGATAAGATCTTAGGATTAGAAGTAAGAGACAAAATTGCAAGAAGTAAATATATCCATGAAGATGACATAGCTAAGATGGATGATATTGCTGCTGAATTAAGAGCTGACATTGATACTTTAATCAACGAAGGAGGGGTTCTTAATGCTTAAGGAATACAGAACAGTTACAGAAGTTGTTGGTCCTTTAATGGTTGTTGAAGGAGTTAGCGGCGTTAAGTATGATGAACTAGTTGAAGTTGAAATACAAACTGGTGAATTAAGAAGAGGTAAGGTTCTAGAAGTTAATGGATCTAAAGCAATGGTTCAATTATTTGAAGGTTCTTCAGGAATTAACTTAAAAGGAACTAAGGCTAAATTCTTAGGAAAGCCACTTCAATTAGGTGTATCAGAAGATATGCTAGGAAGAGTATTTGATGGAATGGGTCATCCAATTGACAACGGACCAAAGATAATACCAGAAAAGCAATTAGATATTAATGGGGAAGCAATTAACCCAGTATCAAGAAACTTCCCATCAGAGTTCATTCAAACAGGAATATCTGCTATTGATGGATTAAATACACTAGTAAGAGGACAAAAGTTACCAGTTTTCTCTGGTTCAGGTCTTCCACATGCTCAATTAGCTGCACAAATAGCGAGACAAGCGACTGTATTAAATTCAGATGCTAACTTCGCTGTTGTATTTGCTGCTATAGGTATTACTTTCGAAGAATCTCAATTCTTCGTTGATGAATTTAAGAAGACTGGTGCTATAGATAATGCTGTATTATTTATGAACCTTGCTTCTGACCCAGCTATCGAAAGAATAGCTACACCAAGAATGGCATTAACAGCTGCTGAATTCTTAGCATACGAAAAAGACATGCACGTTCTTGTTATTATGACAGATATCACTAACTATGCTGAAGCATTAAGAGAAGTTTCTGCAGCTAGAAAAGAAGTTCCAGGTAGAAGAGGTTACCCAGGTTACTTATATACTGACCTTTCTACATTATATGAAAGAGCAGGTAGAATTAATGGAAGAGGTGGATCTATCACTCAAATTCCAATATTAACAATGCCTGAAGATGATAAAACTCATCCAATTCCAGACTTAACTGGATATATTACTGAAGGTCAAATAATCCTTTCAAGAGAATTATACAAGAAGGGAATTATGCCTCCAATCGACGTTTTACCATCACTTTCAAGACTTAAAGATAAGGGTATCGGTAAGGGAAAGACTAGAGAAGACCATGCTGATACAATGAACCAATTATTCTCAGCTTATGCTCAAGGTAAGCAAGCTAAAGAGTTATCAGCAATCTTAGGTGAATCTGCATTATCAGAAACAGATAAAAAGTTTGCTAAATTTGCTGAAGCTTTTGAAGAACAATATGTTTCTCAAGGATTTGAAACTAACAGATCAATAGAAGAAACTTTAAATTTAGGTTGGAAATTACTTAAGATTCTTCCTAAGACAGAACTTAAGAGAATCAGAGATGAATATCTTGAAAAGTATATGCCAAAGGGAGATGAAGAGTAGAATATGGCAAAGTTAAATGTCAATCCTACTAGAATGGAGCTATCTAAGCTGAAGAAGAGATTATCTACTGCAGCGAGAGGACATAAGCTTCTTAAAGATAAACAAGATGAATTAATGAGACAATTCATTAACCTTGTTAAATATAATAATGAACTAAGAAAATCAGTTGAAGCTGAACTTGAAGGTTCATTTAAAGATTTCGTTATGGCTAGTGCTGTAATGAGCTCGGAATTCTTAGAAGAAGCAGTTGCTTATCCAAAAGATAGTGTATCTGTTGAAGTAGGAACAAAAAACATAATGAGTGTTAATGTTCCACAAATGAAATTCCACAGACAATTACAAGATAGTGAAGGAAGCATTTATCCATATGGTTTTGCCAATACATCTTCTGAATTAGATGATGCTATAGGAAAGCTTGAATCTATACTTCCTAAGCTACTTGAGTTAGCTGAAGTTGAGAAATCAACTCAGTTAATGGCTGATGAAATTGAAAAGACAAGAAGAAGAGTTAATGCGCTTGAATATATGACTATACCTCAATTAGAAGAAACTATTAAGTTCATAAGAATGAAACTTGATGAAAATGAAAGAGGAGCTTTAACTAGATTAATGAAGGTTAAAGATATGATTAACTCAAGAGCATAATTATTTAACATTATCACAAAAAGGAGCTGTTTTAAAATGACAGCTCCTTACTTTTTATACAAACTATTATATAGAAATGAAGTTAAAGTTTTTCATTTTATTAAGATTATATTATGTATTTGATAATAGAAAGAAATAATAGTATAATGCTAATAGAATACATAATAGTGCATATTATGTGGAATTTTAAGGAGAAATTTAATGAAGTATTTAATAGCGACAATTTTGTCATTTTCAATAGTATTTATTTTGACACCAATACTAATGAAAGTGGCACTTAAATATAATTTTACGGATAAACCAACTAAGAGAAAAAAGCATAGAGGACCAATTCCGCTTTGTGGTGGTATTTCTATGTTCATAGGATTCTTTATACCTTATTTTATAGTATTTTATGATCATCCTTTTAAAGAAAAGTATGGTATTTTTATAGGAGCACTATTAATATTGATAATAGGGGTAGTAGATGATTATTATAAAAGTATTGGTAAAGAATTTGCTATTATACCAAGATTAATAGTTCAATTATTAGCAGCAATAATTGTGTATAAGTCAGGAGTAGTTTTTCAAGGTTTTACTAATCCTTTTACTAATACATATGTTGTTTTACCAACAATTATTCAATTTATATTAACTATAACTTGGATTTTTGGGGTTACTACAGTAATTAATTGGTCTGATGGTATGGATGGCCTAGCAGGAGGATTATCCTTTATATCAGCAATGACTTTTGCAGCATCAGCAGTAATATTATCACAATCACCATCATTATTATTTTCATTAATGATTGCAGGAGTTGTATTAGCATTCTTGTTTTATAATAAGTATCCAGCAAGGATATTTATGGGAGATTCAGGAGCTAATTTTTTAGGGTTTATATTAAGTATAATAGCTTTAGATGGTGCATTTAAAGCGGCAACAATATTAAGTTTATTAATTCCTATTTTAGCACTGGCTGTGCCGATTTTTGATAATATATTTGTAATTTTTAAAAGATTTTCAGAAGGAAAGCCCATATATCAGGCTGATAGAAGTCAATTACATTATAGATTAGAAGCTAAAGGATTGAATACAAAACAAGTAGTTAGTTTTATAAGCGCAATAAGTTTAGTATTTAGTATTATTTCTATTTTAATGTTATTAATATAATGGGATTTAATAGCAAAAAAATAATTATTTACAAAATGAAAAAAATTTTGTATAATTTAATCAAACTTATCAAGAGTGGTGGAGGGACTGGCCCGTTGAAACCCAGCAACCTATTAACAGTTACTAGTTAATAAACTATTAACTAAAAACTATTAATTATTAACTATATTAATGTGGTGCTAAATCCAACAGCAATGGCTGAGAGATAAGGATATTTTATTGGGAAACGTGTTTATAATACCTAAAGGAAATATCCTTTAGGTTTTTTTATTTTATAAAAAATAATAATAAAGAAGTTTTTTATGTGTATATTAATTATGACAAAGGCTTTTTATAAATTTTAAGGGGGCTATTTAAATGAAAATTGATGAAATATTTGCAAAAAAGGATTTGGTGTTTTCTTTTGAAATTTTTCCACCAAAAACGACATCTTCAGTAGATACTATTTATAAAACTTTAGAAGAATTAAAGGATTTAAAGCCAGATTTTATTAGTGTAACTTATGGGGCAGGAGGAAGCTTAGTAAATAATAGAACAACTGAACTGTCCTCCTTAGTAAAAGAAAAATATGGAGTTGAAGCAGTAGCACATTTAACATGTATAAATTCTACTAAGGAGGAAATAGACTATATATTAAATGATTTAAAGGCACATGGGATAGAAAATATTTTAGCTTTAAGGGGAGATATACCAGAAGGTGGAGTCTTAAAAGGAGATTTTAAATATGCATATGAACTTATTTCTCATATAAAAAAAAGAGGAGATTTTAACATAGCAGCAGCATGTTATCCTGAAGGTCATGTTAAGGGGAAAAATTTAAAGGAAGATTTAATACATTTAAAGTTAAAGGAGGAAAGTGGAGCGACTCATTTTATATCTCAGTTATTTTTTGATAATAATTATTTTTATAATTTTCTAGAAGAAAAGGATAAATTAAATATAAAATCGTCTATTGAGGCAGGGATTATGCCTGTAACTAACAAAGCTCAAATAGAAAGATTAACTTCGTTATGTGGTGTTAATTTACCAGAAAAATTTATAAAGATAGTTAATAAATATGAATATGATAGAGTGGCATTAAGAGATGCTGGAATTGCATATGCTGTTGAGCAAATAGTTGATTTAGTTTCAAGTGGTGTAGATGGAATTCATTTATATACAATGAATAATCCATATGTTGCTAGGAAAATAACAGAAAGTATAAGTTCGATAATTAATTCTATTAATAAACAAAAAGCAATTTAGGAGGTATTAGAATGAATAAAGTAGAAAGTTTTGAATTAGATCATAGAAAGGTAAAGGCACCTTATATTAGAAAGTGTTGTACATTAAATGGACCACAAGGAGATTTTGTAACAAAATTTGATATTAGATTTTTACAACCTAATAAAGAAGCATTTGGTACTGCTGCTATGCATGGATTAGAGCATTTATTAGCACATGAGTTAAGAAGTAATTTAGATGGAATAATAGACTTATCTCCAATGGGATGTAGAACTGGATTTTATCTAAGTATATTTGGTGATAGAGAAGCTAGTGAAATTAAAGTTGCAGTTGAAAAATCACTAAAAGATATTTTAAATGCAAATGAAATACCAGCAGCAAATGAAGTCCAATGTGGAAACTATAGAGATTTATCACTATTTGGAGCAAAAGAGTATGCCAAAGAAGTATTAAATAAAGGATTTTCTTTAAATATATATGGAGAGTAGAAGATAATACACTAATTAGTGCAAGTTTGAGGGTAGATTTGTTTGTTTTGCATAAATATTAAGTATAGTAACTCACTTTATAATATTTAATTTATTAATAAATAAAAAGCCAGTTTTTACTGGCTTTTTTAATTTTCATTTTTAGCATAATTATAAATAAAGAGTATTTTTCTAATGGCTAAATATACGTATTCTTTAATAGTTATATTATTAATTTTTGTATAGTACTATAACTTGGATAAAGTAATAATTTATAGATGGTGTGGAAAAATGTCCAATATTGTATTATAATAAGCTTATATGCATATTTTGGAGGGGCGAACATGAACATATTATTAGTTGAAGATGAAAGAATTCAGCGTGTGGCACTGGCATCTATTATTAAGTCAAATTTCATCGATGTTCGAATATATGAAGCTGCATCACAAGCTGAAGCAATAAAGATAATTAATGAAAAAGATATACATCTATTTTTTATTGATATTCAATTAAAAGATTCTTCAGGATTAGAATTAGCAAAAAAAATAAGGCAATACAAGCAACATGCTTTAACTGGAATCGTATTTGTAACAGGAGAGCTTATACACATTATAGAAGCATTTAAGAGTATTCATTGTTATGATTTTATTGTAAAGCCTTATAAGGAAAAGGATATCATCAAGATTATTGATGTATTTTTAAACTCATCACCTTTAAAGAGTATTAAGGAAGGAAATTATACATTTATTGATATAGATTCAAATATATCAGTTAAATTATATCATAATGATATTATTTATATTGAGTATAGTGATAAGACATGTGATATACATACTATTTCAGGAATATATAGCGTGAAAAGAACCTCTTTAGCTAAGGTGTTAAAAAGTATAAATGATGAGAATATTATTCAAACTCATAGATCTTTTGCAGTTAATCTTAAGTATGTAAAGGAAATAGAGAAGACTTATGAAAAGGTGTGGAACATTAAGCTAAGATCATGTGACGATATTGCTTTATTAAGTTACACATATAGACAAGCATTCTTAAGGGGGATTGAATAATGGAAATGATGAGTTTAGTAATTTCATTTATTGAAATGACGTCTATATTTTTAATATATAATGTTTTAATAAATGGAGATATTAAAAAAAATATATGTAAAAAAATATTACTTTCTGTAGTGATTTCATTGATATATTTTATATTTACTAACATATATTATGCAGATCCCTTAATAATTCTTATAGGAATATTATTTTTAAATTCTATGATAATAAGCAAACAGGAAAATAAGGATACAATAGTAACTTACATTGAATTTATTGTTAGTTCAATGGTTTTATTCGGAGTTGAATTAATAATTAGTCTAATAGTATATGTAATTATGGGAAGTGATAATTTAAGTCCTTCCATATATTTAATAATATTAACTGTGATAATGTGTATTGTATTATATTTACTTCATACTAGTAAAGTAATTAGAAGAATAGAATTTTCAAAGTTTTTTTCAAAATATAAAAGTATAAATATAATTATTTTAAATTTATTTGTATTTTTCTTATTTATAAAGGTGTTAATGAGCAATGAGATAATGAATACTAAAATTATGATACCTATAACAACTTTAGGTTTAATACTTATAGGAGTAAATTGCTATTTTTATGTATTTTTATATAAAATGTTTAATGAACGTAAAAAGAATGAAATAAAAAAATCATTTAATCCACTTATTAATGATTTAATAAGTAAATTAAAAGCAAATGAACATGAATATAAAAATCATCTAAACACTATTTGGAGTATAGCTCAGGTTACTCCTTCTGAAGAAATCAAAGAGAAGTTGAAAGAATATATAGGTAATATTGTTGATGATACAGAAGAGTTTTCAATGTTATTAAATATAGAAAATACAATAATTAAAGCTGTTTTATATAATAAAGCACAAAGAGCTGAAAAATTGGGAGTAAAATATAATTATAAGGTTTCTAGTGATTTTAAGGAAATACAGTTAGATAATTCAGAATTAACTGTGATATTGAGTAATTTATTAAATAATGCTATTGAAGCAACATCTTTTATTGAGAAAAAAGAAGTTATAATAAATATAACAGAAGATGAAAGATATTATAAAATAGAAGTTAAAAATTATACTAGTAATTTAAAATCAGAAGATTTAACTCAAATTTTTAAAGTTGGCTATACCACTAAGGGTGAAGGTAGAGGTTATGGACTAGCTAATGTGAAAGCCATTGTAGACAAATATAAGGGAAAAATACAAATGAGCTTGGAAGATGATATGATTAATATCAGTATTTTATTTTTAAAATAATAATTAAATAATGTAATAAATACTCTGTGAGAATAAATATTTTTATGGAGTATTTATTAAGATAAAAAATAAAGACAAAGTTATTTTACTTTGTCTTTATTTTTATTAACAATATAAATTACTTTTTTTTCAGTGGTGGAGTTGGTTCACCCCATAAAATAAGACTATTAGGAGCAGCACATGTAGCTATTTGATTAGCTGTTCCAGTTACTACACACATAAGTGCAGCTAATTTAACCATAAATTTTTTTTTCATTTTTACAAACCTCCCATAAGAAATCTAATATTATATAAAAAATTATTAGTAAACCACAATTAATGTAATATTTTGATAGAAATATATTTGATATAATAAACCAAATAATAAATATAGCACTTACAAAATTTTTGAATTTAATTTTTTTATATTGTGTTTGGATTTCTTCCCTATTAGAATTAACAGGTTTAAATTTTCTAGTTACAATAATACAAAACAATATAAAAAAGAATTGTATAATCAAATTTATTGAAGGAAGAAGATAAGCTAAGTAATATATTAAAATAAAAGATAAATTGCTTTGAATCATGCAGTTTATATAGTTTTTAGCATGACTTCCTCCAATATAAGGCCTTATTAGCATTAATAAGGTAATCATTAATAAAAATGCTGAAAACTTGTCCAAAATTAATGAAACTAAAATCATAACAATTAATTTAGAAAATTCACCATAAAATAATTCTAAACCATATCTAATTTTATCAATTTCATAAATATCAGTCATTCCCATATTGGTAACAATAAAATCTAATTGTTTTTTTATAAACTTATTACTCAATGGTATACCTCCTTAAGTACTACATAAATTATTATAATATAAAGAATACATAAATACCAATAAAACCATAAATTTCATTAAAATAATCATAAAAGGAATAACAAGTATAAAAAAAAGAAAATAATCATTAAAAAACTTCTTATAATGCACATAATAAATGATAATTATTGATAAAATGTAAAAAAAATACTTTCGAATTTTGTCATATTATGATACAATTCATAAGGAGGGAATTGGAGGTGTTGGAAATATTAAGTTTTATTGAATATACAAGTATGTTAATGATTTACCATCTTCTTTTTATAGGAAATACTGATAATAAAATAAAGAAACATCTTCTTATTTCACTAATAGGAGGAATAGTAAGCGCAACTCTATTTATAATATTTAATAGTTTTGGTACAGTAACAATTATATTAATTTTATTATTATCGCTTATTGTTTCTTGTAAAATATATGAAAAGAATATTATTGTAAATATGGTTGAAATTATTATTGCAAGTATTGTATTAATGATAGTAGAAATGATTTTTACAATTGCAATAGATTTAATTGTTGGACATATTAATTTATCAGAATGGGTTTATGCTATATTATTAATAATATCAATGAGTTTAACATTATATTCTATATATAAATTTATAGGAAAAAGAGAAATAAATTTTGATTTGTTTATAGAAAAATATAATTCTATATTGATAATTTCTGTTAATATAATTATGATATTTCTATTTTTTAGACTATTAATTCAAAATGAGTTTATAAAAGAATTACCTATAAATGAAATTGGAATTTTATTTATTTCTATAATTTCAATAAACGTATTTTATTTTTATGATGTTTATAAAAAAGATAAAAAGAAAAAAAGTTCAGAAATAAAAGAAAGTATGAATCCACTTATACAAGAGCTAATAGATGAAATGAAGGCTAATGAACATGAATATAAGAATCATTTAAATATATTATATTGTATGATACAGGTATGCAAAGAAGATGAATTAAAGGATAAAGCTAAAAAGTACATAGGTAATGTTTTTGAAAATAAAAACTTATTAAATAATTTATCTAAAGTAGAAAATACAATTTTAAAAGCAGTTTTATTAAGCAAAATAAATCAAGCTGAAAAAAATGAAATAGATTGCTATTATTTTATTGATAGCCAGCTTGAAGGAGTGCCTTTAGATGATAGCGAACTTACAGTAGTTTTAAGCAACTTATTAAATAATGCAATTGAAGCTGCAAGTAAGAGTGAGAAAAAAGTAATTGAAATTTCAACTGAGTATTATGAAGGAAAATATATAATTGAAGTATCTAACAGTGTAGATAATCTTACAAAAAGTATGGTAGCTGATATTTCAAAAATAAGATTTTCTACTAAAGGGACAGGCCGAGGATATGGTTTATATAATGTCAAAAATATAGTTGAAAAATATAAGGGTAAAGTTAATATGTCATTAGAAGAAGACATATTTAATGTTTTAATTGAAATATAAAGCAAAATGATATGAAAAATACTAGGTATTTTTCATATCATTTTTTTATTTAGTTTTACTTTTAAGATTTTTATCAACTTTTTCTAAATAATTATGTTTATTTACAATGCCTTCTTCAAAAGATTCTACAGCATGTTTTGTAAAATTTCCGATAGATGCTAGATGCGATGAATTAATAGAATTAACATTTTTACTCATAAAAAACACTCTCCTTTAATAATAGTATTCCAAATGATAAAAAATCTATTATTTAACTATATGGATTAAATTGACAATAATTCTATATAAGTGTAGAATTAATATAATTTATGGGGCAAAATTCCTTAAATTATAAATATATGAGGGAGAGAGTAAAATGAAAGCGATATTAACAGTAATAGGCAAGGATAAAGTAGGGATTATAGCTGGGGTTAGCACAGAATTACAAAAGCTAAATATAAATATTTTAGATGTTAATCAAACAATCATGGGTGAGTTTTTTACTATGATAATGATGTTGGATTTAAAATTAAGCAGTAATAATTTTGAAGAAATTAAGAAGGCTTTAGAGTTAAAAGGAAAAGAACTTGGTGTTGAAGTAAAAATACAAAGAGAAGAAATATTTAACTCAATGTATACAGTATAAAATTATAAGCTTTAATGGAGGAAAATTATGAATGCAAATAATATTTTAGAGACGATTAAAATGATTGAGGAAGAGAAATTAGATATAAGAACAATAACAATGGGAATTTCTCTTTTAGATTGTATAGATAGTGATGGAGATAAAGCTAGGGAAAAAATATATAATAAAATTACTACATGTGCTAAAGATTTGGTAAAGGTAGGAAACGAAATAGCAAATGAATTTGGAGTACCAATAGTTAATAAAAGAGTTTCTGTTACACCAATTTCTATAATAGCAGGTGCAACTGATGAAACAGATTATGTAAAATTTGCAGAAACATTAGATAAGGCAGCTCATGAATTAGGAATTGATTTTATAGGAGGATTTTCAGCACTAGTACATAAAGGATATACTAAAGGTGATAGAATTTTAATTAATTCAATTCCAGAAGCCTTAGCAAAAACAAGCAAAGTATGTGCATCTGTAAATGTGGGTTCAACTAGATGTGGTATTAATATGGATGCAGTAAAAGAAATGGGACAAGTTATTAAGAGAACTGCTGATTTAACTGCAGATAAAAAGGGGTTTGGATGTGCAAAGCTTGTAGTATTTGCAAATGCAGTAGAAGATAATCCTTTTATGGCAGGAGCTTTTCATGGGGTAGGAGAAGCTGACAGGGTTATTAATGTAGGAGTAAGTGGACCTGGAGTAGTTCAAAGAGCTATTGAAAAGGTAAAAGGAGAGAGCTTTGATGTAGTTGCTGAAACTATTAAAAAGACAGCATTTAAAATAACAAGAATTGGACAATTAGTTGCACATGAAGCTTCAAAAAGATTAGACACACCATTTGGGATAGTAGATTTATCATTAGCACCAACACCTGCAATTGGAGATTCTGTTGCACATATATTAGAAGCAATGGGGTTAGAAGTAGTAGGAACACATGGAACCACAGCTGCGCTTGCATTATTAAATGACCAAGTTAAAAAAGGTGGAGTAATGGCATGTAGTCATGTTGGCGGGTTAAGTGGAGCATTTATTCCAGTATCTGAAGATGCCGGCATGATAGATGCTGTTTTAAATGGATCATTAAATTTAGAAAAACTTGAGGCAATGACAGCAATATGTTCAGTTGGATTAGATATGATTGCAGTTCCAGGAGATACATCTGCAGAGACATTATCGGCTATGATTGCAGATGAAAGTGCAATAGGAGTTATAAATAACAAAACTACGGCTGTTAGAATAATTCCAGCTCCAGGATGCAAAGTTGGTGATATGGTTGAGTTTGGGGGATTATTAGGTAGAGCGCCTGTAATGCAAGTAAATAAATATTCTTCATTCGATTTTATTCAAAGAGGTGGTAGAATACCAGCACCGATACATTCATTTAAGAATTAAATCATTTTATTATTTAGAGATATCACATGAATTTATTAGTTATAAATTAATATATTTCATTATATATCTCTATTTTTTATGTTATAATAAGGGATTTGGACAGTAATTAATATTTTTAATATAATAAAATTTGGAAAAGACAAAATAAAAGTGTTTAAAATAGGCAATACTATAAATAATTATCACTATACAAATTAAAGATAGTGGATTATTATTAAATGTTGCATAAAATATTAGAAAAAAATAGATTGGTCGTGATGAGAACAAATGAATGAAAATTTAGCTTTAGAGAAAGAAATTCTTGAACAAAAGCGTAAAGATATATTAAAAGAAGTAGAACAAAAGAAAAAGTATCAAGAAGAAATAGAACAAAAATTAAGAGTAGTGACAAAAGAGGCTAAAGGAAGTTATAGTCAAGAAAAAGAAAATACAGAAAAGATATATAATCTTTTAAAGAAGGAAATAGAAAATTATGAAGAGGCAATAAAAAATCCTTACTTTGGTAGAGTTGATTTTGATGAAAAGTTTGGAAACCAAGAAAAGATATATATAGGTAAAAAGGGAATAACATCAACTTATGATGGTGAAGAAATAGTTGTAGATTGGCGAGCGCCTATAGCAGATCTTTATTATAGTGGTACAGGTGGAGAAGCATATTATAGGGCTCCAATGGGAGTTATTGAAGGCGATTTGAATTTAAAAAGAAAATTTTTATATAAATATGAAAATATAGATAGAATTTTTGATGAGGCTACAAACGAGATTATTATAAATAGTGAAGAAGGTTCTGGACTTGTTGATGAATTCTTAAAGATTAATTTAGAAGAAAGTCGTGGTAAGAAGCTAAAAGAAGTAGTTGCAACAATTCAAAAAGAGCAAAATGATATAATCAGATGGCCTAAAAATTTACCTATAATAGTTCAGGGGTCAGCGGGATCGGGTAAAACCACAGTTGCATTACATAGATTGGCGTATTTACTATATAGATATAGAGAGTCTATGGATGGTAAAGATATTTTAGTTTTAGCACCAAATAAATTATTTTTAGATTATATTTCAGATATTCTTCCTACATTGGGAACGAGTGATGTGAAGCAAACAACATTTCAAGAGCTAGTTATGAAACAGTTAAAGTTAAGAGGAAAGATTAAAACTAAGGATGATAAATTAAAAGAACTTATTGAAATTGAAGATAATGTAGAAAAGCAATTTATAATTGATTCCTCTAGAGTAAAGGGGAATTTAACTTTTAAAACAATAATAGATAGATACATAGCACTATTAGAAGGAAGTTCACTAGAAATAGATGATATATTAATTTCAGGTTATGTCTTATTTTCAAAGAGAGAAATAATGAGACTTTATTTAAAGGACCTTTCAAATTATCCTATAAACAAAAGAAAAGATGAAATAAAAAGATATCTAAGTTTAAAATTGAAAGAAAGGATATCGAGTCTTCTTATTCAAATTGATAGAGAATGGGATTTGAAAATTAGAGAAATAAAAAAGAGAATGAATGATGGTGAAGAAAGAAGACATAGATTAATAGAAATATATAACGAAAGAGATAGCTTAAAAGAACATGTTAACCATGATTCTAAAAAAGTAATGAATGATTATTTTAAGCATTGGAGAGGTATAACTTGTAGTGATATTTATTATAAGTTATTTGAAGATGACCAAGTGTTTGAAATAGCCACTGCTAATAGAATTCCTGCAGAATTAGCAGAATATATTAAAAATGATGTTATTAGAAATCATGAAAATGGAATAATAGATGAAGATGACTTACCAGCATTATTTTATATTCATATGATGCTAGAAGGTATAGATGAGAAAAATAAGTTTAAGCATATTGTTGTGGATGAAGCACAAGATTATAGTCCTCTTCAAATATATTTAATCAATAATATGACTAAAGGAAACTCATTAACTTTAGTAGGAGATTTAGCTCAAGGAATATATCATTATAAAGGAATTAGACGATGGGAAGATATAATTGAAGGAGTATTTGATGGTAAAGCAACCTTTATTTCTTTAAGTCAAAGTTATCGTTCAACTGTCGAAATAATAGAATTTGCTAATTCAGCTTTAAAAGCACAAGAATTAAATATAAAGAGTGCAAAACCAGTATTAAGACATGGGGATAAGCCTCAAATTATAAAATCAGTATCAAGAAGAGAATCTGTAAAGTTAATTGATGAAATAGTAAAGAGATTAAATTCTCAAGGGAAACATAGCATTGCAATTATAACTAAAACTTATAGTGAAGCTAAGCTTTTAGATAAGGAATTGAAGAAGTATACTGACTTAGAATATACTTTGATAAAAGGAAATGAGAAAGAAGCAGCACATACAGATATAGTAATTATTCCGACTTATTTAACAAAGGGATTAGAATTTGATGGTACTATTATCTATAATCCAACAGAAAAGAATTATCCAAATAATACATTGAATCAAAGATTATTATATGTAGCTTTGACTAGAGCTCTTCATAATGAGTATATAATTGCGGAAGATGAGTTATCAAAGAATATATTTATGAATTAATTTAAATAATAAGAACGATAAGATATATGGTAAAAGTAATTATCTTATTGTTCTTTTTGTATATAGTATACATTGTATGTAAATGTTAACAAAAATAAAAATCTCTACATGAAAGAAATTAATTCCTTCATGTAGAGATTTTTTTTATCCTGCCTTATAGATACCTTAAGTTTGCTAAGAAAATTAGCAATTACTATATGGTGGATTAAAATCATCATATGGGAATGAAAGTTGATTAAATGTTGCACAAGGATCATTAACAATTGATGGTTGACATTGAGGTATTTCACCAATGTCACTTGTGACAACAGTCATATTTGTAATCCTATATAATTCAATGATTGTAAATAAACCTATTATGATATCAGCACGGCCGTATACAGTAGGTGCTGTACCAGGAGTAGTTGAAACAGGATATTTACAAATAGTATTTGCTAATGAGTTTGCAATTGCTTGTACATAAACTTCAGGTAAATTATTAGTATTTGATTGTGAAGCTTCACCAGTTATAGAATCGAAGGTTACAACTGTAGTATTATCATCTACACAACCACCTTCTAATGAAATCTTCTTAGTATAAACTGTATAAGCTGGAATAGTATTATCAGGTAGATCAGAAGGTCCACCAGTTACTGTTACTGCTAAAACATTACCAGAACTATCTAATAATTGTAAATAGTAAGTGAAAGTATAAGTTACTACAACATCATAAAATCCAGGAATATTAAATTGACCTTGAGGATTTACTTTGGCAGCAATACTAGTTGCAAAATTAGTTAAAGAAAGACTTTTTACTGTACTATCAAAAATAATAGTATTTCCTTGAGTAATTGTACCAATAATTGGACTTCCGCTAGCACTTGATAAACTTTCTGCATTTAACATACTAGAAGGTATAGGAATGATTTGACAAGGATCCGGCATTACTGGTCCTGGATCATCTGATGAATCAGAGCAATCCATACTGCATGGCATTGGAGGTGGCATCATTGGACCACATATTGGTTTTAAGCAGTCTTGTTGTTTACATCTTCCATATATTTTTTTAGCTATTAAACACTCATCATAGAGTGTATCAGATTGAACAACATTAAAATTGTCTTGTGACATATATATATCCTCCTTAAATTCTAGATTAAGATTAATCTAATACTATAATATGAGGGGGATAATAAATTGTGAAAAATACTTTTATACTCTCATTATCAATAAATTTAATACATATTCATAAAAATAAATACATATTTTTACTATAGAATAATTTAAGGTGATATTATGATTAAAAAAGTAAAATTCATTAATTATGAAGAAGAGATTTATAAAATTTTTATGGATCAAAACAATTTATATTGTTCAGTATCAAATAAAGTACTAGAGTTGAGTAGTGGGATAGAAGATTATTGTTTAGAATATTTTAATAACTCTATATGGATAGCATTTTATGATAAAACATATAGAATTTCACTAATAGAAATATGTTTAAAATATAATGAAGAAATAAAGTTAAAAAAACATTTTTCTATGGAGACAAGTAAGTATTGTAATAGTATTGATTTATTAGAAATGAACATCAAAAATAAAGAGCAAATTAATCTAATTTTTAGAGGATGGAATAAAACTAAAACTAAGGCATTAATTTATAATAATAAAATAGCAGCATCAAATAACTTAAGAATAATATCAGATGGAATTTCTAGCGGCAGCAGCAAACCATATATGGTTTATTCCTATGAGGATATGGCATATATATTACTTTGTGAAGAAAATCCAAATCATGAATATGTTATTTATGATTTATTAAATGAAAATATTACGACAAGTTTTAACTTGGCAAATGCTAAAAATATTTCATTAATAACATATGAACAACAACCAATATTGTTCTATAGTAAAAAAGTAAGCAATAATTTAGAATTAAAATTTAGGAATATAAATTTAGATAAAGTTGATGAAGTATTAAAAGATGAAATAAGCTTAGATTTACCTAAAAATATAAAGGATCCAATAATATCAACATTTATGAATAAAGTATATGTTGTTTGGAAAGATGAAAAAGGAATTAATACAGCAAAATCAGAAAACTTAAAAGAGTGGAATTTTAATTTATATAAAAATAAACCAATAAGTGCTTCAATTATTAAGGTAATAAATAATAAGGCAGAAAAAATCAATACTTATTTTAATGCTAATATTATTACAAATTATATTTATAGTGAAAATAATAATAATATTCAAAGTGAAAATAACCTAAT
Organism: Clostridium sp. RTP31139st1_H3_RTP31139_211217; assembly: GCF_040227035.1. Taxonomy (NCBI): domain Bacteria; kingdom Bacillati; phylum Bacillota; class Clostridia; order Eubacteriales; family Clostridiaceae; genus Clostridium; species Clostridium sp. RTP31139st1_H3_RTP31139_211217. The sequence goes on along the minus strand of NZ_JBCOAB010000004.1, from coordinate 61,764 downwards.
AAATATAAGTGGTGAAAATACTATTGAAAATAAAATTAAGTATATAAATAAAATTAGTGAACTAACTAGAAAATATAATAAGAGATATAATGAATATTTAAGAAGAATTAATGAATTAAATAAAATAATTGATGAAAAAGATAGATTAATAGGTGAATTGTTAAATAAAAGATAACAAGTATCAAATATTTTTAATTAAGCATAGCTTATAATAGGAATATTGTGGGGGAATAAAATGAAAGTATATGATTTGGAAAGGTTTTGTATTGAACAAGAAGATAAAATAAATTGTTTTTATAGAAATGATAAAGAGATATTTATATCACAATATAAAGAACATCAATTAATTTATGAAAAATCTTTAATAAATGACTGCAAAATTTTAAATAATGTAATTTTAAATTTAGATAATAGTATAGCAATCATTTATATTAATTTAAATGGAGATTTAATCTTATGCAAATTAATTGATGATGAGCTTCAAAGTCCAATTTTATTAACTAAGTTAGTATCAAAATATAAATCAATTCAAATAGCATCCTTAAATAATATGTTAAATATTTTTTATATTAAAGAAGTAAATAATGTAAATGTATTATGTTTTAGAAGGCTAAATAATAAATTATTACTATCAGCTGATATCAGTATGGATACTTTAGATGTTAATCCAGAAATACCATATATTTTAAATGTTAAAGATAATAAGTTATTGGTAGCGTATGTAAAATTAGGAACACCTAATTATATTGGGTATAGATTATTTGATGAAAAAAAGAATAATTGGTCTGATTTTATAGTATTAGATGCATATCCGAAATTAATAGAAGATATTAATTTTATAAAAAATAATAAACATATAGCATATACTTATACTTTTAGAAAAAGTAATAATATAAACTTAGTATTTGGTGTTGGGGAGAATGATATAAGAAAAAGAATTATAGATGAGATGACAGAAAATGCAAAGTATACTGACATATCTATAATTGGTGATGATAGGCTTAATATAATAACTATAGATGAAAAAAATGCTAAGATAAGAGAAGTTAATAGTAAGGGCGAGGCTAAATTAAGTTTAGAAGTAAATTTACAGAATGTAGATAGTATAGAAAAATATTATTTTGAAACAGATAGAAAAATCTTAAAGAATACAATAATTATTATTAAAACAATTGAAGGTGAATTATATACTGATATAGATTTAATTGAAAATAATGCAGAAAAAATTAAGGTAGAAAAGGTAATTGAATTACCTCAAGAGCAGAGTGATTCTGTAGAAAGTGAATCTATAGAAAGTGAATCTATAGAAAGTGATGTAATAATGACAGAAGAAGAGTTGAAAAATGAAATGAAAGAAAAGACAATAGATAAGGAATATGTGGATAAGCTTATAGACAAAATAACAGGTTATGAGGAAATTATTAATAAATTTATGAGTAAATTTACACAATTTGATGATGATAGAGAAGAACTATTAAATAATATAGATGATTTAAATGATCAATTAGAAGAGAAGAATATAAAAATAAGTGAATTTGAATCATTATTGATTGAAAGACAAGACATGTTATATACATATGAAAATGAAATTAGAGAACTAGAAAGAGAAAAAGAAGAGGTTAATATAGAAATTGAAAGTAAAGTAAATGAAATAGAAAGCTTGAAACAAAGTATAAGTAAGTATAAGCATGAAAATGAATATTGTAATAATATAATACAAACATTAGAAAATAATAAGGAAATTGATAAAAAGATAATAGAAGAAAATTTAGAAAAGATTAAGTTTTTAAGTGCATCTATAAGTAAATATGAAAATGATCAAAAGTATTACAATAATAGAATACAGGAGTTAGAAAGTAATAAGGAAATTGATAAAGAAACTATAGATATCAATTTAGAAGAAATAGGAAAATTAAATAAAGCTATAAATAAATATGAAAATGATATTAAAGATTACAATAATAAAATAGAAGAGCTTAATAATATATTAACTGAAAATAAAGAAGAAATAAATAGAGTAAATGAAATGAATGATCAATTAAAGGAAAAAAACAGTGAAGAAGTTAGTAGATTAAATAAGCTTCTTAATAAAATAAAGATAGAAAATAAAGAATATGTGGATGAGATTGATGAATTAAAGCTCCAATTAAGCAAGTTAAATGATATTATTGAAAATGCAAAAGAAGAAAAAGCTATATATGTAAATGAAATAAAAGTGTTAAATAATAAAGTAAGAGAATTAAATAGAATTCTTAGAAATGGATTTATGTAGTTAGTAATTTAATATATAAAAATAAAGGGGGAATATATCTCCCTTTATTTTATAGTATGCCAAAATATAAAATTAGTATTTAGAGATAATAAAAAATATTACTGGGAATCAAAATTTCCAGTAATATTTGATTTATAAGAGGTTATATTACACAAAATTATCTACATTCTCAATTATCTATAGTATTACTAGATAGAATAAGATTATAATTATTTATTACTTATTATATAAATTTCTAATTGCAACTATAAAACTTTCTATATCATTAAAATTATTAAAATATCCAGGACTAACCCTAACAGTGCCTATGCCTTCTGTGCCAATTATTTTATGAATAAGAGGAGCACAATGATAGCTAGTGCGTACGTAAATGTTTAATGAGTTTAAATATTGCCCAACTTCAGAACTATCGCGGTTATCAATATTAAATGATAATACTGGAGTTTTTAGTAAAGGGTTTGTTTCTCCATAGAGCTTTACGAAGGATAAGCTTTGTAATTCATTGGTTAAATACACCATAAGTTCAGTTTCGTGATGCCTAATATTACTAAGTCCGTTAGATAAAATAAATTTTACACCTTCATTTAATCCTATTATTCCAGGGGTGTTTAAAGTACCACTTTCAAACTTATCTGGCAAAAAGTTAGGTTGAATAAATGAGTCAGAATTACTTCCGGTACCACCTTCCTTTAATGAAGGAATATCTATATTATCGGAAATGTATAAACCACCTGTTCCTTGTAATCCAAATAAAGATTTATGACCAGGAAAAGCTAATAAATCTATGTTCATTTTCTTTACATCTATATCGATATAACCAATTGTTTGAGCAGCATCGACTATTAAGAAAATTCCTAATGATTTAGCTAAATTTCCAATGGCCTCAATATTTTGAACTGTACCCAAAACATTAGAACCATGATTTATTATTATGGCTTTAGTATTTTTTTTTACAGATTTTTTTATATCGTTTATATCTAAATATCCTAGTGAATTAACAGGAATTATTGTTGTTTCAACATTATTTTTTCTTAATGTATATAATGGACGTAATACTGAATTATGCTCAATCATTGTTGTTATAGCATGATCTCCAGGTTTTAATATACCTTTAATAGCTAAATTTAAAGCCTCAGTAGTATTTGAGGTAAACACTATGTTTAGAGGATTTTCTATATTTAATAACTTAGAAAGCCTTTCTCTACAATCAAATATTTTGACCTCGCATTGAATTGATAAATTATGAGATCCTCTGCCAGGGTTAGCACAATAATTTCGCAAGCAGTCATCTACAGAATTATATACTTCTGCTGGTTTTGGAAAGGTTGTTGCAGCATTATCTAAATATATCATAAATCCTCCTAATTTATATTATTGATAATTAAATGTCAATTTTTTCATAAACATATCGTTTTGTTTTTGTATTGACATATTTTTTATGAATTGCACGAATAGGTGCATTTTTATCTTTTATAATTTCTATAACATTATCTATTTTATCTTCAGATACTTCAATAGAACGTGCACAGCCTGCTGAAAGGCAACAAGGGGTTTGAATCATATAAATTTTTATTGATTGTTCTTTTAGTAATTTATATAAATACATGCTATAGTTTGCGGAATCAAAGGTTATTATATATACCGGTTTCTCAATCATTTTATCTCCCCCTAGTGTGATTTCTTATAATAGTATATTCATAGTATATAAATTCAGTGTAAGAAATGATAAGAAAAGTTCAATGGCTAGATAATAAAACCTATATAAATAAGCGAATTATATTTCTATTAAGTCAATAATATATATATGAATTTTTTATAGAGGAAAAGATTATATAATCTGGTATGAAAAATTTAAACTGAATACAAAGGTTAATAAATACCTTTTTAAAGTATAGAAATAAACTTTTTAAAAAGTATTGCATTCGATTAAATAAGATAATATAATATTCATATGGAGGGATAAAAATGAAAGTACAAGGAAGTTTAAAACAATATCTAAAATGGCTAATAGGGAGTTATATAGTAATTGGAATATTATTATTATTTAATAGTAAACTAATTTTTGATTTTTCATTAAGTTGTGCAGTCTTAATAATACCGTTTGTATTATGTACAATTGGATATGGTGTAATTACATTAAATAAAAAATACATAACTAGCGGTATTATAGTAGGGATTCTATATGTTGTAGCAATGGTAGGGTTTAGTCCAATTATAATGCCAAGTGCTCATAGAAATTTAATTGGAGATGTTGAAGAAATCGAGTTTACAAGCAAGATAGAGCATATGGATTTAAATCAATTACCAATTATAGATAAGGAGTTAGCTTATAAGCTTGCTGATAAAAAGTTAGGGGAGATACCTAGCTTAGGAAGTCAAGTTACAATAGGGGATTTATCATTGCAAAGTGTGAATGGTGAGCTTTATTATGTTGGACCATTAGAGCATTCTTCATTTTTCAAATGGTTAACTAATCATGAGGGAACTAAAGGATATATAAAAGTTAGTGCTACAAATCAAAATGATGTACAATTGGTAACTGAATTAAATGGGGAAGAAATACATTTAAAATATATTCCATCAGCATATTTATTTAGTGATTTAGATAGACATGCTTATTTAAAAGATATGACAGCAGGTCATACTGATTATACTTTTGAACTAGATGATGATGGAAGACCTTACTGGGTAATAACAAGATATGATAATGCAGTAGGATTAACAGAACAAAAAGCTATAGGAACAGAAATAATAGATGCTCAAACAGGTGAAACTAATATTTATGATATTGAAAATACACCAAGCTGGGTAGATAGAATACAGCCTACAAGTTATATAAATAATTATTTAAATAGGTGGGGAGAATTAGTTCATGGTATATTTAACTTTAGTGATAAAGATAAATTAAAAACTACTCCAGGTATGAATATTATATTTAACGATGATATTTGTTACTATTATACAGGAATTACGTCTGTAGGTAATGATGAGGGGTTAGTTGGATTTATGTTAACTAATACTAGAACTGGTGAAACTACAATGTATAAGACTGCTGGTGCCACAGAAAGTGCAAGTATGAAGTCGGCAGAAGGAAAAGTACAACAATATGGTTATACAGCAACGTTCCCATATTTAATTAATATACAATCTGAACCAACTTATTTCATGACTTTAAAGGATTCAAATGGACTTGTTAAACAATATGCTATGGTAAATGTAAAGAATTATAATACAGTGGCAGTTGGAGATACATTGCAATCAACTCTAAACAGATATTTAGAAGCGTTAACTAATACAAATATTTCTTTAGAAGGAAGTAATAGTGAAGAAGCTTTATCAGGTGAAGTTGAAAGGATTGGTTTAGTAGTTAAAGAAGGAACAAGTATTTATGATATTAAATTAAAAGGACAAGATAATTTCTTTACTGTATCAACTGAAACATCAAGAGAAGTTGCTTTAACACAAGTTGGAGACACTGTAGCTATTAAATTTATACAAGTTGGTGATGGACAGTATATTATTACTAATTCTTTCGAGAATTTATCTTTAAGAGGTAATATAGATAATAATAGTGAATCCTCTTTAGAAGAAGCAGGTAAAGCAAATGATAATAATGATTTAAATGTACAAGAGGATAATACTGAAGCAGCAACTGATATACAATAAATAAAATATAAATTTTAAGTAACTATCAAGGTTATACTTGATAGTTACTTTGTTTTAAAATTGATAAAAAGTTAAATAAAATTTTTGCAGTAAGTCCCCAAATAACATACTCATTATAAGTATAAAACAAAATTTCATAGGAACCTGTTTTAAATTTATAATCTTGCTTGCTTGGAATTAAATCATAAGGAAAATTATCATGAGGTGTTATATTAACTTTATTAATATATTTAGTAGGCTTATGATTTAATAAGTATTGTAAAGGAACTAAAAAAACCTTTTCAACTTCAGTAGAGTTAATGGATAAATTGTTTAAATTATTTATTGTTATTAAATAAGGATGAATTAGTATATCAAATGGAGAAATAAATAAATCTAAAGGAGATATAATATTTATATCATTTTCACAAAGCCCAATTTCTTCGCATGTTTCTCTTATTGCAGTATCTAATGGATGTTCATCTTTTTCTATTTTACCCCCAGGAAAGCAAATTTCACTTGGTTGGCTTCGAAGTGTTTTAGCCCTAATTTCAAATAAAATGTGGGGTTCATCATTGTAATTAACAATTGGAATTGTAACTGAGGCACGTTTGAAGTTTTCCCAACCATTAATATAAGGCTTGTAATTTGAAAAAATGTTGTTTATAGTATTACTCATAAAAATCACCTAATTATTTTTATTAAAAAAATATATATTATATTCAAATAAAATTATAAATTCATTACTAAAATAAAAGTATACTAAAAAATAGTATGCTATGTCTAGGAGTAATAAATGCACAAGATATGGACAGTAGATGATATAAAATTAGTTATTGATGAAATAGCTAGTAGATGGAATTATCCATGTAATATAAAAATTGAAATATCAAAAAGAGCTACAAAAAGAATGGGAGCATTTTTTTATAAACGTAATGGGAATAATATTATACCAATTAAGTTTGTTTTTGCTTATACATTAATAAATGGTAGTTACTCAAAAGAAGTGGTTAGAGAAGTAATAATTCATGAGTATTTACATTATTATTGCGATTTGAGCACAAATAAAAGCAATGGTCATAATAAATTTTTTAAGAAATGTTGCTTAGCTAGTGGTATCTCAGATAACACTACTTTTAAATATTTTAATGAAGAAAATAATAATAAAAAATATAAATATAAGATATATTGTAGTAAATGTAGAAAATTAGTTTGTGTACATGTAAGAAAAGATGCTACTATAAGGAAGGTTAGTTCTTATATATCCAAGTGTTGTAATGCTAGGCTTTACTGTGATAATCTTATGTAGTATATTAAAAGAGTTATAAAATAGAATAGTGTATAAATAAAGGAGAATCAATAAATGAGTGAAAATATAAAAAAGAGCGAAAATGAAGAAGTTAAAATCATGACTTTTTTAGATGAAAACGGAAATAAAGTTGAATTTGAAGCAGTTGCAAGAATTTTTTTAGGTGAACAGGAGTACTTACTGTTAGCACCAGTAGAAGAAAAAGATAGTGAAGATATTTACGTATTTAGAATTGACGAAGTAGATGGTAAGCAAGAATTGAATTTAGTTGAAGATGATAAAGAGTTCATAGCTGTTAAAAAAGAATATAATAAACTATTATACTAATAGTATGAGGAGAAAGAACTGTGCAAGAATTAGAAATTGTTAAGATTTTAAAAGAAAATGATTTATCAGATGTAGAAGTTTTAAAAAATACAGAAGAATATATTTTAGTGAATTTCTACTTTGATTTTGATAAAGATTTACAAGATGCCGCAAAAGCTTATGCAAATGAAGAAAGTAAAGAAGAGGAATTTAGTGCTAAATGGTATAGTGAATACTATTTCCCATATCTTTATGATTTTGCAAATGATGAAGTTTTAGAAGTAATTGAGGAAATAATCGAATCTCTTGATCTTGAAGGAGAAATGATGGCATTCCAAATGACTGAGAAAACAAGTGATTATGTTCAATTTATGGCATTATTTACAGAAGAAGAAAGTAATGTTGCTATTGAAGAAGTTGTAAGAGAATATTTGTCTAAATAAAAGAAAAAATAGGTTAATATTTACATTGCATTTTGATTAAAATTTGATATAATTAAATCATGAAATCCTGAGATGTGCGTTTAGCTTATGATGTTCAACCTACATTATATTTACGGGATTTGCAACACATTTGTGGATGTCGGGCTTCCGATTTAGTAGAAGATGGCTGAAGCAAGTTGAGCAGAACCCACCTGCGAGCTGCAGGTGTGAATATTTAAGCGACCGGCATGTTGGGAGATAGTTTTAAAATAAACACCTCATTTATATGAGGTGTTTTTTTTTATTCTAAGCAGCTTTTGACTTTTTGATAGCATATTTTCTTGAATGTTTCTTTTTATAATTTTTATATATGAGATGTTGATATCTCCATACGTGCTTGTCTAATATTTGAGATATGTATACAATAAGAGAATTTGTTGGGGATAAAAATTTTAAAAGAAAGTTTAAAGTTAATTTTTCTATAACAATTGTCCTTTTTAGTTGCTTTTTATTCATAAAAATACCTCCTTTGTAATTTTTTAACAGTATATGAATTATTATATCATATGAACAAAGGAAGTAAATTATTTAATATATACAAAAAAATACAAAAAGTGATTACATATACTTGTATGTATCTTAATTTTAAAATTGTAAAGACTAAAATATGTAATTATAAATGATATATGTAATTAATTTGGCGAAAAAAAGTTAAAAATTAAATATTAAATCTTTGAGTTGATATTAAAAAGAAATAAATGTAAAATAAGTATTAGTAAGATTTTAAATTGTTTATAAGGAGAAAGGAAGTAAAAAATGGATTATACAAAAGCAAAAATGGATGATGTAGTAGTTAGAATTAATGAATTATATAAGAAGAGTAAGGAAGAAGGATTAACAGAATTAGAAAAGGAAGAACAACAAATTCTAAGAAGAAGATATATAGATAGTTATAAGGCAAATCTTAGAGCGCAATTAGAGGGTGTTGAACTTAAGAATAAGAAAAAATAGAGGGTGATTAATATTGTCAGTTACTGTAGAGAAATTAATATCAGATTTTGATTTAGAAGTTTTAGTTGAAGGCGAAAAGGATGTAAAAATACCTGTTAACGATATAAATAGACCTGGTTTACAGTTAGCTGGTTTTTATAATTACTTTGCACCAGAAAGAATACAGGTTATTGGTAAAGCTGAATGGAGCTTTTTAGATGATATGGGAATTGAATTAATGAGAAAAAGGGTTAATAAATATTTTAGTTTCAATTCAAAATGTGTCATTATGACTAGAGGCTTAGAACCGCATAGTGAATTCTTAAAGGTAGCTAAAAAAAGCAAAACATGGCTTTTAAGGACAAACGTTGTTACGACAAAGTTTATAAGTAAGCTAACTATGTATTTAGCAGGAAAGCTTGCACCAGAAACAAGATTGCATGGTGTGTTGGTTGACGTATATGGTATAGGTATTTTAATTACTGGCGAAAGTGGAATTGGCAAAAGCGAGACTGCACTTGAGTTAATTAAGAGAGGACATAGATTAGTATCAGATGATGCTGTTGATATAAAAGAAATAGATGGGAGTCTTATTGGTACATCACCAAGAATAACAATAGGTATGTTAGAGGTAAGAGGAATAGGTATAATTGATATTTCTTCATTATATGGATTAAGCTCTATTTTGCCTTCAAAGGATATAAATCTTTTAATGCATTTTGAGCATTGGAAAGATGATGGTGATTATGATAGGTTAGGAATCGATAAAGAAACACAAGAAATATTAGGAGTAAAGGTTAGAAGGTTAAGAGTACCTGTAAGGCCAGGAAGAAATATTGCTGTTATTATAGAAGCAGCAGCAGGTAATTACAGGCATTCATTAATGTCAGATGTTACTCCGGTAGATATTATAGAGCAAAGAATGTGTGAAATTAACGAGGAAGAATAAGGAGGGCTAGTTATATGAGTAATGAAATAAAAAATAATGCATGGTTAAAATATAGTGGTGCAGAAAGAGAGAAAATTTTTGATTTCTGTGAAGGGTACAAGAATTATTTATCAGTGGGAAAGACTGAAAGAGAATGTATACATGAAGCTATTAGGCTTGCAGAAGAAAAGGGATATAGAAATTTAGCTGATATAATCAAAAACAATGAAGAGATAAAGGCAGAGGATAAAGTTTATGCTAATAATAAGGATAAAACTTTAGCTTTATACTTAATTGGAAATGATAGTATAGAAAATGGAATGAGAATAATAGGTTCTCATGTAGATTCACCAAGAATAGATTTAAAACAAAACCCATTATATGAGGATGGAAATTTAGCATTAATGGATACTCATTATTATGGTGGAGTTAAAAAATATCAATGGGTTACATTACCACTTGCATTACATGGGGTTGTAGTAAAAAAAGATGGAACAAAAATAAATGTAGTTATTGGAGAAGATGACAATGATCCAGTACTAGGAATTTCAGATCTTTTAGTTCACTTATCAGGAGAGCAATTACAAAAGAAAGCAAATGAAGTAATTGCTGGAGAAGATTTAAATGTTTTAGTTGGGAATATTCCACTAGAAGGAAAAGAAAAAGATGCTGTGAAGGAAAATATTTTAGTTCTTTTAAAGGATAAATATGACTTTGAAGAAGAAGATTTTATTTCTGCTGAATTTGAAGTTGTACCTGCTGGAAAGGCTAGAGATTTAGGATTAGACAAGAGTATGGTAATGGGATATGGGCAAGATGATAGAATTTGTGCATATACATCTTTAATGGCATTACTAGAAGTTGATTCTGTAGAAAAAACATCTGTAATTTTATTAGTAGATAAAGAAGAAGTTGGAAGCATTGGTGCAACAGGAATGCAATCTAGATTCTTTGAAAATTCTGTAGCAGAAGTTATGGATAGAATGGGAGAATATAGTGAATTAAAGCTTAAGAGAGCTCTTCAAAATTCATTGATGTTATCAGCTGATGTTACAGCTGCATATGATCCAAATTATCCAGGAGCATGCGAAAAGAAGAATACTGCTTACTTTGCAAAGGGGTTAGTATTTAGTAAATATACTGGTGCAAGAGGTAAGAGTGGTTGTAATGATGCAAATCCTGAATTTATTGCATGGTTAAGAAAAATAATGGATAAAAACAATGTATCTTATCAAACAGCTGAACTTGGTAAAGTTGATCAAGGAGGCGGAGGTACAATTGCCTATATTTTAGCTCAATATAATATGGAAGTAATAGATTGTGGTGTAGCATTACAAAATATGCATGCACCATGGGAAGTTTCTAGTAAAGTAGATATTTTTGAAACTAAGAATGGATATAAAGCATTTTTAGTAGAGGAATAATTAAAAGGTGTCGATATAATCGGCACCTAAATTTATTTGAAATGAAATAAGGTAGGATATATATAATTACAAAGATAGTTACATTAGATTCAATTCCTACTTGGAATGAAGTGATATAATAAAAATTATTATATTAATATTTGAAAGTAATAGTATTAGAGAATATATATGTTGATGAGGTATGAAGGTTTTGTTTTAAACAGCTTCTTCATACCTCATTTAAGTTTAAGATTAAATGTTATTTGTTATATGACATTGTCAATTGATAAACGTAAATATTAAAAATTAATTACAATTAAGTTTATCTAGGAATTTTTTTAAACGTTCTTCTTCAATAGACATAGAACCTAATATACCATGTTTTTTATCATCGCCTTCATAACCATGAGAATCTGATCCACATGAAGTTATTATATTCTTTTGATCTACTATCTTTAAGAAATTTTTAGTATCTTCAGGTGTATTAAGTCCGTAGATACCTTCAATACCATCAAAGTCTAAATGAAGAACATCTAAAACATTAAGCTTTTTTAATAAAACTGGATGAGCTAAGACTACAATAGCATTATAGCTTCTTAATAACTTAATACCTTCTTCTGCATCTAATTTGTTTGCTGGAACGTAAGCAGGACAATGATCTCCTATAAAGTTATCGAAAATATATTCTTTTGTATAATTATATCCTGCATCCATGATTGCTTTAGCTATATGTGGTCTAGCAATAGTATCTTTTCCATTTTTCAAAACATCATTAACATCTATTTCAATATCATTAAATTTTTTTAGTCTTCTCACAATTTCATGTGCACGTTCAATTCTTTTAGTTTTTAAGTCTTCTAAGAAATGATTTAAGTCTGGATTTTTATAATCATCACCTTTGAAATATCCGAGTATATGAACTGTTTCACCTTTATATGTAGTAGATAATTCTACTCCAGGAATGAAATGAATATCTAATTTTTCTGCTTCAGCATTAGCTTCCTCAATTCCAGATACTGTATCGTGATCTGTTAATGCTAAATATTTAACACCTCTTTCAAAGGCCTTTTTAACAACCTCACTAGGTGAATATCTACCATCAGAAGCAGTAGAATGTGTATGTAAATCGCATTTAATCATAATAAAATTAAGACTCCTTTCAAGTAAATGTTTTGTAGTATATAAAGCTATGATATAATTTATTCATTAATAATGCAATAATTAAGAAATAGATTAGTTGTAAATTAAATTTTAAGAAAAATCAACTATTATTAATTTATGTATTTATGAAAAAAAATATATAATAAGTATTAGATTAAAAATAGTAGGAGAAAAGTATGTTATTAATGATAGATAATTACGATTCATTTGTATATAACCTAGTTAGATATTTTGAAGAATTAGGTGAAGAAATAAAAGTATTTAGAAATGATAAAATTGAAATTGAAGATATAAAAAATATGAAGATTGATGGGATAGTAATTTCACCTGGTCCAAAATCGCCAAAGGAAGCTGGATTAAGTTTAGAAATAATAGATAATTTTAAAGGGAAGTTACCTATATTAGGTATATGCTTAGGACATCAATGTATAGGAGAGTATTTTAATGCTAATATTAAAAAGGGAAAAGAGCCTGTTCACGGTAAAATGTTTTACATAAATCATAATGAAGATGATTTATTTATAAATGTGAAAAATCCATTAAGAGTTACAAGATATCATTCATTAATAGTTGATAAAGCAGATTTGCCAGAGTGTTTAGAAATTACAAGTGAAACTGAAGATGAAGTTATCATGGGAATAAAACATAAGGATTATGATATTTATGGGGTTCAATTTCATCCTGAAGCAGAGATGACAGAAGAAGGACATAAGATACTGCAAAATTTTATAAATATAACTAAAAAATACAAAGAGAAAAATAGTGCTATAATGGAATGCAGTTAGGGGGACAAATGTGTTAAGGATAAGGGAGTTTAGTAGTGAACTAAATGCTTTTGAAGTTTACAATTTTTTTAAAAAAGATAAAAATTCAATATTATTAGATAGTTCAAAAGAAGATAAAAAATTATCAAAATATTCATTTATCGGATTAAATGATTTTATGATTTTTGAAGCTATAAACTCAAAATCATATATTGATGGAAAAGTAGTTCAAGGCGAACCATTTGAGGTTTTAGAAAGCCTAGTTGATAAATATAAATGCACTATAGATAATGATATTCCTTTTTTATTTGGAGCAATTGGATATATTTCATATGATGCAGGAAGAATGTTAGAAAAGTTACCAGATACATCTGAAGAGGATTTTATTATTCCAGATATTAGATTTGTTTTTTATAAGAATTTAATAATATTTGATTTAGAAAATAATAAAAAATATGTAACGGATATAGATGGTAACGATGAAAGAATACATAAAATCTTAAGAAAAATACATGAGTGTAACAAAATAGAAGAGGAAATAGTAAGTGAGAAAAGTGAGAATAAATTTTACTCCAATTTTATAAAAGAAGATTATAAAAACGCTATTTCAACATTGAAAGATTATATAAAATCTGGTGATGTATATATAGCAAATATGACTCAAAGATTTTGGTGTGAAAATGATGAAGAGTCTTTTTCTATTTATAAAAAGCTTAGAAGTATAAATAAAGCTCCATTTTCTGCATTTTTAAATTTTAAAGATTTTCAAATAATAAGTTCATCCCCAGAGAGATTTATACAAGTAAAGGATAATAAGGCTCATACAAGACCTATAAAGGGGACAAGACCTAGAGGGAATTCTTTTGAAGAAGATGAAAGAAATAAATTAGAGCTGATAAATAGTGAAAAAGATAAGGCTGAATTACTTATGGTTGTAGATTTAGAACGAAATGATTTTAGTAAGGTATGTAAGCCGCATAGTGTTAAAGTAACAGAAAATTTTAAGCTTGAAGAATATGCAACTGTATTTCACCTTGTATCAACAGTTGAGGGAGAATTAAAGGAGAATGTATCTGCAGTAAAATGTATTAAAGAGTGTTTTCCTGGGGGATCAATTACAGGTACACCTAAAATAAGAGCAATGGAAATAATAGAAGAGCTTGAGGGATTAAAGAGAAATATTTATACAGGTGTTATAGGATATTTTGATTTTAGAGGCAATTGTGATTTTAATATAGTGATTAGATCAATATTAAAAAAAGAAAATAAAGCTTATTTTGGTGTTGGTGGAGGAATTACTTATGACTCTATAGAAGAAGATGAGTATAATGAAACTTTAGACAAAGCAAAAGCATTAATGAGAGTGTTATAAAAGGTAGTTTGATATGAGAAAGATAACATATGGAAATGAAAGTATAAGAATTGATAATGGATTATTCTTTGGCAAAGGTGTCTTTGAAACAATACTAGTAAAAGAAGAGGCAATTTTTTTAGAAGAACATATTAAGAGGTTAAATAATTCAATTAACGAACTTAATATTGGTGAAGAAGTTGAAATTGACTATGTTAGTGACTTTATAAGAAGAAAAAATATAAAAAATAAAGCACTAAAAATAACAGTTACAGAAGAAAATTTGATATTTTCTGAGAGAGAAATAAAATATCAAAAAGAACATTATGAAAAGGGATTTATAGCTTATTTTACAAATGTTTTAAGAAATTCTACGTCAAGGATAGTTAATTTTAAAACTTTAAATTATTTAGAAAATATTATAGAATATGAAGTATGTCAAAAAAATGGATTTAATGAAGCTATTTTTATAAATGAAAAAGGTTATATATGTGAAGGCTGTACAAGCAATATCTTTATGATTAAGGATAAAATAATATATACTCCTGATATCAGAAATGGATTATTACCGGGAATAATCAGAAAATGGATAATTGATAACTTTGAAGTTATTGAAAAAAATATAACAAAGGAAGAGCTATTAAATAGTGATGAACTATTTTTTACAAATTCATTAGTTGGGGTTATAAAATGTGCAAAGATAGGAAATAAGAATTTTAATTGTAAAATAACACAAGAAATTAAAGAGCAATATGAAAAAGCAATAAATGGAGGCGCAGAAAGATGAATAAAGAAATGATAATGGAAGGTGTAAAGTTAATTTTAGAAGGAATTGGAGAAGATGTTAATAGAGAAGGATTAATTGAAACACCTGATAGAATAGCTCGTATGTATATGGAGATATTTGATGGAATAGGTAAAGATGCTAAGGATGTATTATCTAAAACATTTAGTGTAGAAAATAATGATTTAGTATTAGAAAAAGATATAACATTCTTTTCAATGTGCGAACATCATTTAGTACCTTTCTTCGGTAAGGCTCACATTGCATATATACCAAAAGGAAAGGTTGCAGGATTATCTAAGCTAGCAAGAACAGTTGAAGTTTATGCAAAAAAACCACAGTTACAAGAAAAGCTTACTACTGAAATTGCAGATGCAATAATGGAATATTTAGATGCTGAAGGGGCTATGGTTGTAATTGAAGCAGAACATACTTGTATGACTATGAGAGGTGTTAAAAAGCCAGGAGCAAAGACTGTAACTACTACATATAGAGGTGTATTTAGAGAAAATATAGATTTAAGAAGAGAAGTTATGAATTTTATAAAATAGTCTTTAGTAGTTAATAGTTAAGAGTTAATAGCTAAATAGGAGATTAGTTAATTTTAACTAGTAATTATTGACTTGGTAGAAAGGTATAGTAATGGAGAATATAGATAAGATACTTAATAATAAGCTGTATAAAGAATCTTTAGAAAAATTAAAGCTTTATGAAAAAGATAGGGAATTTTGCAATCATACTATAGAACACTTTATAGATGTTGCTAGAATTGCTTATATTATGGTGTTAGAAGAAAATATAGAGATTTCTAAGGAAGTTATTTATGCTATAGGATTATTGCATGATATAGGAAGAGTAAAGCAATATGAAGATGGAACAAATCATGATTTAGCAAGTGTTGAAATGAGTAAAGAAATATTAAGTGAAACTAAATTTGATAAAGAAGAAGTTAATATTATTCTTAATGGAATGGCAAATCATAGAAGCAAAAGCGATAATAAGCTAGAAGAAATAATTTATAGAGCAGATAAATTATCAAGACAATGTTTTAATTGTAAAGCTGAGAAAGAGTGTTACTGGAGTAAAGAAAAGAAAAACTTTAAAGTAGCATATTAATGAGGAGGATACGTGTTTGAGAATAGGAAATAAAGAATATAAATTAGGTGATAGAACATATATTATGGGAATATTAAATGTAACACCTGATTCATTTTCAGATGGTGGAAAGTTTAATGAAATAGAAGCAGCAGTAATACAAGCAAAGAAATTGGTGGAAGACGGTGCTGATATAATTGATGTTGGTGGAGAATCAACAAGACCGGGTGCAGAATATGTTTCAGAAGATGAAGAAATAAAAAGAGTAGTTCCTATAATTGAAGCTATAAAGAAGGAATTAGATATTACTATTTCAATTGATACATATAAAAGTAAAACAGCAGAAGCAGCAATTAAGGCTGGAGCAGATATAATTAATGATATTTGGGGAGCTAAATATGATAAAAATATTGCAAGTATTGCAGCAAAGTATGATACTCCTATAATATTAATGCACAATAGAGAAAATAAGCCTTATGAAAATTTAATGGAAGATGTAAAGAAAGACTTACAAGAAAGTATTGATATTGCATTAAATGCAGGTGTTAAAAAGGAAAATATAATATTGGATCCAGGTATAGGCTTTGCTAAAACTTATGAAGAAAATTTAATAGTAATGAATAATTGTGATATTGTAAAAGAAATGGGATATCCAGTTCTATTAGGTACATCAAGAAAGTCAATGATAGGATTAACTTTAAATTTACCTGTAAATGAAAGAGTAGAAGGTACACTAGCTACTACGGTTATTGGAATAATGAAAGGAATGGATTTCATAAGAGTTCATGATGTGTTGGAAAATAAGAGAGTAGCAGTTATGACTGATAAAATAATAAAAGCAAAGTAGGTATTAATATGGATAAAATATATTTAAAGGATATAGAGATTTTTGCAAATCATGGAGTTTTTCAAGAGGAAAAGACACTTGGACAAAAGTTCATTTTATCTTTAGAGTTATCATTAGATATTAAAGATGCAGCAACTACATGTGATTTAACTAAATCAGTTCATTATGGAGAGCTATGTCATCAAGTTATTCAAGTTTTCCAAGAGGAAAGTTTGGACTTAATTGAAAGTGTAGTAAATAAAGTTGCTAACTTTATATTAGATAATTATTCAATGGTAAATGGAGTTAAAGTTCTGTTAAAAAAGCCGTGGGCACCTATAGGAAGACATTTAGATTATGCTGCAGTTGAAATAAATAGAGAAAGACATATTGCTTATATATCAATGGGAAGCAATATGGGAAATAAAGAAGAAAATTTAAATAATGCAGTTAAAAAGCTTGAAGAGATTAATGGAGTTAAAGTATCAAAGGTTTCATCTTTTATTACAACTGAGCCTTGGGGAAATGAAAATCAAGATGAATTTTTAAATGGAGCATTAAAGATAGAAACTTATTTAACGCCTAAGGAGCTTATGACTGAGCTTTTAAGGATTGAAAGTGAACTTGGTAGGGTAAGAGAAATTAAATGGGGGCCAAGGGTAATAGATTTAGATATTATATTATTTGATGATATTGTAAGCAATGACGAATTTGTTATTATACCTCATCCATTAATGCATTTAAGAGATTTTGTTTTAACTCCGTTAAATGAAATTGCTCCATATGCATTACATCCATTAAAAAACAAAAGAATATTTGAACTTTTAGAGAGTTAAAAAGAAATTGCTACCGAAAATATTTCCATAATAGATTTATTTTCGGTAGCTTTATTTAATGAGAATTATTATGAACTTTTAGTTGTTTGAATTTGTTTTATTAATAATATATACGCAAAAAGAGTATATATTATCTCGAGCGGGAACATTATCCATGGTTATTATATCTTCTTGAAGATTACCATCCCATGGGAAAAGTGTTACAGTATTTTTATCATATACATTTATTACATATTTATCATTACTGTTATCATCAAATTGAATTATTAATTTATATTTTACCTTAGCGTCATCCAAATCTAATTCACTTACATAGTTATCATTATTTAAGGATTCTAAGAATGCAGGTAAAACATCTAAGTCTTCCTCTGATACATCATGATATTCATAAAAGTTTACATCAAAAACTTTAAGTGAATAACTTTCATTATTTTTAATCTTTTTATATATTTCATTTGAATAGTAATAAAGATTAGGTTTACTTTTAAAGTTTATGTACTTAGGGTCGTTAAAAACACAGCCAGATAAAAGAGTTACAAGTAATAATATAATTAATAATTTAATGTTTTTCATTTTATCCTCCTAAAAATAACTATATAAATAATTATTCTATAAATAATATTTTTAGAACATAATAATATGTAAATAAACTTTTAAATAATATTATGTGAAAAAAGTAATAATGTGTAAATTTTGGTAATAGTATAATTTGTAAGCAATAAATTAGGTAGGAAAGTTAATGAAAATAATTGCGACATTAGGACCAAGCACATCTAATAAAAAGGTTATTGGAGAGTTGATAAATTCAGGAGCTGATACTTTAAGACTAAATTTTTCTCATTTCTATGAAAAGCAATTTCAAGAAATGTTATCAATAGCACGAAATATAGATGAAAATATAAAAATAATGGCAGATTTACAAGGGAAAAAAATTAGAATTGATGAAAAATTAAAAGAGACATTTAAAATATATACTAATGAAATAGTATATTTTTGTGGAAATGATGCTTATAACTTATTTAGTGAAGGAAAAGATAAAATCAAGATTATTCCTTTAAATATTAATTCAGAAATCATAGAAGATAATGAAGTTAATAAAATTTCAATGAAAGATGGAACTATAAATTTTGAAGTAATAGATAAAAATAAGGGATTCATAAAAGTAAGAGTAAAAGATGATGGCGTGATAAGGGCAGGGAAGGGCTGTAATGTTCCAGGAATAAACTATAAGTATAGTGAATTAAGTAAAAAAGATAAGGAAAGCTTGAAATGGGCGATTAATAATAATATAAAAATAATATGTCAATCATTTGTAGAAAGTAAAAAAGAGATAAATGATATAAAGAAATATATAGAAGATAACAATGGAGATATAGAAGAAATAAAGATATTATCAAAAATTGAAACAAGCACTGGATTAGAAAATTATGAGGAGATAATGGAGTGTTGTAATGGTGTAATTATAGCGAGGGGAGACTTAATACCAGAGTGTGGCATGGTAACTTCAGTTGAAGAGGAATTTGAGTTATTAAAGAAATTAAAAAAGTATAAAAAAAGTAAAGAAATAATAATAGCTACACATATTTTAGATAATATGAAAAAAGGTACGTTGCCTACTATTAATGAATTAGAAAGCATATATACATTTATAAATATTGGAGCAACTGGCTTTTTATTAGCAGGAGAAACCTCCATTGGCAAGTATCCAATAAAAACTGTAAAATTATTAAGTGAATTAATGAATTTATATAAAAAATAATGTTTGTTAATGAATAGACAAATAGCCTTAAAGTGGGTATTATAGTAATGTAATTCATATACTAAGGAGGAATTTTAATGAGTGAACAAGAGAAAAATCTGCGTTGGTATAATTTAGCGATGATGGCTTTTGTATCAGTGTGGGGGTTTGGTAATGTTGTAAATAACTTTGCCAATCAAGGATTAACTGTTATCGTATCATGGGTATTAATAATAGCATTATATTTTGTACCTTATGCACTAATGGTTGGAGAATTAGGATCAGTTTTTAAAGAAAGCAAAGGTGGAGTAAGTTCATGGATAAGAGGAACTTTTGGAACAACGCTAGCTTACTTTGCAGGATGGACTTATTGGGTAGTTCATATACCATATTTAGCTCAAAAACCACAAGCTGCTTTAATAGCATTAGGATGGACAGTAAAGCAAGATGGTAACTTTATAAAAGATATGAGCCCTATGGTAGCTCAGTTATTAACTTTAGCCGTGTTCTTATTATTTTTATGGATAGCATCAAGAGGTATTACTTCTTTAAAATTAATAGGAACAATTGCAGGGACATCAGTATTTATTATGTCATTGCTATATGTTGCATTAATGCTTGCAGCACCATCTATAAGAGGAATACAACCTGCTACAGTTGATTTTAGTTTTAAAAATTTAATGCCTAATTTTAATTTCTCATATTTTACTACGTTGTCAATGTTAGTATTTGCGGTTGGAGGAGCTGAAAAAATATCTCCATATGTAAATAATATGAGAAAACCAAGTAAGGACTTCCCAAAGGGAATGATAGCATTAGCTATAATGGTTGCTGTTTCTGCATTGCTAGGATCAATAGCAATGTCTATGATGTTTGATGCAAATAATATTCCAGCAGATTTAAAAATGAATGGCCAATATTATGCATTCCAAATGTTAGGGGAATACTATGGAGTAGGAAAATTATTTATTGTTATTTATGCATTATCTAATTTATTAGCGCAAATTTCAGCACTAGTATTTTCTATAGATGCTCCACTTAAAGTTTTATTAGCGGATGGCGATAAGAGATTTATTCCAAAGGCATTAACAAAAACTAATAAGTATGGAGCACCTATAAATGGTTATATTATGACAGCTATTTTAGTTGGAATATTAATAATAGTACCAGCATTAGGTATTGGAGATATGAATTCATTATTTGATTGGTTATTACAATTAAACTCTGTAGTTATGCCTATGAGATATCTTTGGGTATTCTTAGCATTTATTGGGCTTAAAAAAGCTGCTGACAAATATAAGTCTGATTATAAGTTTGTTAAAAATGATAAGTTTGCAATGGCAATTGGAATATGGTGCTTTGCATTTACTGCATTTGCATGTATTATGGGTATGTTCCCAAGTGGAGTAGAAACTTTTAGTGGACAATGGTGGTTCCAAGTGATTTTAAATGTGGCAACACCTTTTGTACTAATTGGTTTAGGATTTATTTTACCTATTATAGCTAAAAAGACTAATAAAAAAGAATTAGCTTAACTAATTTCCTTTCTTAACAATTAATTAATAAATTATTTATAAAATGTATAAAGTATTAATAACCGCTTTAAAAAATATTTAATAACTTATGTTGCAAAGTTTAAAATTTAATAGTATAATGAGTACATAAATTTAAAGATTATTGTGTAAATGAGGTTGAGTTTAATGAATACTTTTAAATCGATATTATGGACAGTATTAGGAATAGTTGTTTTTATTGCTATAATAAAGTTTTTTATATTCCTTTTACCTTTTATTATTGTAATCGGAATAGTAGGATACATAGTATTTAAATGTAAAAAAGCTTTTAATAATAAAAAAAGAGAAAATGAATCATATAATTATTACAATAATAATCAAAATAGTTATGAAGAAAGTAATATTGATGATAGTGACAATGGTGAAATAATTGATGTTGATTATAAGGAAGTAGATAAATAAGAACAAAAGACTGCTCGATTAAGAGCAGTCTTTTTTGTATGATTTAAATGCAAGAATAAATATATATAATTCAAAAAATGTTATTATAATTGATGTAATACTTAAAAAATCTGTAAAAAATGCAAGATTATATATATAATCCATCATATGAGGTTGAAAAAGTAAAAATGTATGATATAATATTGTTATTAATGTAAAAAAATACAAAAAATAAGGGGGCTATATCTATGAAAAAAATAAAAATGACGACTCCATTAGTTGAAATGGATGGAGACGAAATGACAAGAGTTATTTGGGGCATGATAAAGGAGGAACTATTAAATCCTTTTATAGATTTAAAAACTGAATATTATGACTTGGGGATAGAAAAAAGAAATGAAACTAATGATAAAGTAACAGTAGAAGCTGCAGAAGCTATAAAAAAATATGGGGTAGGAGTTAAATGTGCAACGATAACTCCAAATGCAGATAGAATCAAAGAGTACAATCTAAAAGAAATGTGGAAAAGCCCTAATGGAACAATTAGAGCTATTTTAGATGGAACAGTATTTAGAGCACCAATTACAGTTAGCTCAATTAAACCACACGTAAAAAATTGGGAAAGACCAATTACAATAGCAAGACATGCGTATGGAGATATTTATAAAAATATTGAAATGAAAATAGAGGAAAAAGGAAAGGCAGAACTTGTTTTTACTGGTGAAGACGGAAAAGAGGTTAGAGAAACTATTCATAACTTTGAAGGTCCAGGAGTAATAATGGGAATGCATAATACTAATAAATCTATTGAAAGTTTCGCTAGAAGTTGTTTTAATTTTGCATTAGATACTAAACAAGATTTATGGTTTGCATCAAAAGATACTATTTCAAAAAAATATGATCATACATTTAAGGATATATTTAATGAAATTTTTAAAGCTGAATATAAAAATAAGTTTGAAGAAGCTAATATAGAGTATTTTTATACGTTAATAGATGATGCTGTTGCAAGAGTTATTAAATCTAATGGTGGATTTATTTGGGCATGTAAAAATTATGATGGAGATGTTATGAGTGATATGGTAGCAACTGCTTTTGGATCACTTGCAATGATGACATCAGTTTTAGTATCTCCAGATGGATATTATGAATATGAAGCAGCTCATGGAACAGTTCAAAGACATTATTATAAACACTTAAAGGGTGAAGAAACATCTACTAATTCAATGGCTACTATTTTTGCTTGGACTGGAGCTTTAAGAAAAAGAGGAGAATTAGATAATAATTTAGAACTTGTTTCTTTTGCAGACAAGCTAGAAAAGGCTTCATTACAAACAATAGAGGATGGAGTAATGACTAAGGATTTAGCTATGCTTACAGATTTAAAAGAAGTAAAAACCGTAAACACATATGAATTTATTAAGGAAATAAGAAGTAGATTATAAATTAAAAAAATAGACTGTGGTGCAATAAATATTTTTATTAGTCCCACAGTCTAAACCATATATTGGAGTTATATATGAGGCATAATTTATTATAGGAAACATAAAATAAGCTTGAAAGAAAAGGAGGTAATAAATAAATGTCTCATAAAAATAATAAAAATTCTAAAGACAATAAAAAATCTGGTCAAAAGACAAAGGCTGAATTACAAAAGATGAGAGTAGAAACAGCAAACGAGGTAGGTTATTCTAAAGAATCAAGAAAATTAGGTAAGGATCAACCTAGACCAGATAGTGCTCAAAAAATAGGGCAATAGTCACTACTAAAATTTAATAATAAAAACTTTAAAGATTAATAATATACATAATAAATGAATAATGTAAAAAAGAGTGTTTATAAACACTCTTTTTTATATGTGAAATAATAAAGTTAATTAACCCAGTTACCATCGGTAAAAATTTGAATAGTTTCACCGTTTTTATTAACTCCAGTTATTTCAAGATCTTTAGTTCCAATCATAAAATCAACATGAATAACTGAATTATTAACACCTATTTTTTCAAGTTCTTCTTCAGAATATTTATCTGCATCCTTTATACAAGATTCATAAGCTCTTCCAAATGCTAAGTGACAAGCTGCATTTTCATCAAACAAAGTATTAAAGAAAATTAACTTAGAATTAGAAATAGGTGAATCATAAGGCACAAAAGCAACTTCGCCTAAGTATTTAGCTCCTTCATCACTATCAAGCATTTGTTTTAATACATCATACCCAGTTTCTGCAGTAAAATCAACAACTTTACCATCTTTAAAAGTAATTGAGAAATTATCTATTAAATTTCCACCATAGCTTAAAGGTTTAGAGGAATAAACCACACCATTAACTCCTGTTTTCTTTGGAAGAGTAAATACTTCTTCAGTAGGCATATTTGCATTAAATGCTATTCCATTAACATCTCCTTCGGAGCCTCCAGCCCAAATATGACCTTCTGGAAGTTCAATATTTAAATCAGTTCCATTAGCAGATTTTAAATGTACGCTTTTAAAATTGTTGTCATTCATAAATTTAATTTTTTCTTCTAAGTAAGCATTATGTTTTTCCCAGGCCTTCACCGGATTTTCGGTATCAACTCTTACTGTTTTAAATATAACATCCCATAAAGATTTCATTGCTTCATCATCACTTGCGTTAGGGAATACCTTTTTAGCCCATGAAAGTGTTGGAACTGAAAGTACACACCAACGACATTTATTAGACATTGAATTATCATAGTATTCTTTTAGTGCTGAAGTTCTAGCTTTTTGAGAAGTACCTATTTTTTCAACAGGAATACCTTTTAATCCATCAGGATCACTTGCAGCGATTGAAATAAAGCAAGCTCCTTGTCTAGCATAATAATTATATCCTTCAGCCATCCAATCAGGGTAATCAGCGATAGTTTCTAAAGAGCTATTTTCTAGTTTTATTTTAGTTAGTTTTTGATCACCATAATGTACTATTACATCTTTAGCACCTGCTTTATATGCTTCTTCTGCAATTAGTCTTGCAAATTCTGCGGTTTCAATTGGTGATGAAATAACTAATATATTATCTTTTTGAATATTTACTCCCGTATTTACAGCTAGGGAAGCATATTTTTTTAATAAATCATTATTCATATATAGTTCTCCTTAAAATGTGAAATTATAATTTATAAATATATTATAACATTATAACAGAAAGTATAGGAATTTTATGTTTAAAAAAGCATATATGTTATAAATTATATGAAAATATATATCTGTATGTAGTTTTGTAATAAAACTGTTTTTTTGGTAAGTTTTTAAATATAATATAAAAGCATCTTTAACATTAAAATAAAGAAACTATTATTTATTATTTGTAGTATTATCAAGAGTTATTTATATAACAAAAAAGTAATATAGTAGTAAGTGAAGTAGCAGAGTAAATCTCTGCTACTTCATTTTTATAGATTTAATTATATAATAACTTGTAAGAAGTTAATAATATTACTATAATTATTACTGCAAAAATAAAATTATATTGGCAATTTTGTATTTAACGAAGTTTATGCTGTACAATTATTAATATATAATTTTAAATGTTAAGTAACAGCTAAATTTATTATTAAAAAATTTTTATTTAAAGAAAAGGATAAAACAAATGAAAAATTTATTAGTTAACTTAGTAGAAAAAAATAAAAAATATACACAAGATGGTAAACTTGCATCATATATACCAGCTCTTTTAAAAGCAAATAGCGACCATTTAGGACTATGTGTATATGATATAAAAAATAATGAGGAATATTGGGCTGGAGAAAGTGATATTAAATTTACAATACAAAGTATTTCAAAGGTTGTTAGTTTAATCATTGCACTTAATGATAATGGAAGAGAAAATGTATTTAAAAAAGTAAACGTTGAGCCAACAGGAATGGGATTTAATAGTATAGTAAATCTTGAGATTAGAAATCAAGATAGACCATATAATCCTATGATTAATGCAGGAGCAATAGTAACAACTTCACTTATATTTGGAGAAAATGAAGAACATAAAATTCAAAGAATATTAAATTTCTTAAGAAGAGCTACAAATAATCCCAATATCTCAATAAACAATGAAATTTATGAAAGTGAAAAAGCTACTGGAGATAGAAATAGATCATTGGCTTACTTTATGAAAAGCTCTAATATTTTAGAAGGAAATGTTGAAGATATATTAGATCTTTATTTTAAGCAATGTTCAATAGAAGCTACTGCAAAGGATTTAGCAAGATTTTCAGCTGTAATTGCAAATGATGGTATTGCACCTTGGAATGATGAAGTTTTAATTTCAAGAGAGATATGTAGAATAGTGAAGACTATTATGGTTACTTGTGGAATGTATGATGCTTCAGGAGAATTTGCAGTTCATGTTGGTGTTCCAGCAAAATCAGGAGTTGGTGGAGGAATAATAGCTACAGTTCCTAGAAGATTTGGAGTAGGTATATATGGACCTGCATTAGATTCTAAAGGAAACAGTATTGGTGGAATACATATATTAAAAGATTTATCTGAAGAATTAGAACTTAGTATATTTTAATACAAATATGTTATAATTACTAAATAATAGTTAAAAATATAAAAGTAAAATACTGGAGGAAAGAATGGAAAGATTACTGATTTTAGATTCAAACAGTTTATTAAATAGAGCATTTTACGCAATACCACCATTAACAAATAGTGAAGGAATTCATACAAATGCTGTGTACGGCTTTACAAATATGTTATTTAAAATGAAGGAAGAAATTAAACCTGATTACATAGTTGCGGCTTTTGATAGAAAGGCACCAACATTTAGACATAAAGAATATGAAGATTATAAAGCTGGTAGAAAAAAAATGCCTCCAGAATTAGGAGAACAATTCCCTCTTGTAAAAGAAGTGCTTAATTTATTAGCAGTTAATATATATGAGATAGATGGTTTTGAAGCAGATGATATAATTGGTACTTTAGCTCAATTTGCAGAAAAGAATGGAATTGAAGTATTTATAGTTACAGGAGACAGAGATGCTCTTCAACTTGCAAGTGATAATATTAAAGTTGTTATTACAAAAAAGGGAGTAACAGAGACTGCTGTTTATAATAAAGAGGCATTTATTGAGGAGTTTGGGGTTACACCAACTCAATATATTGATGTAAAAGGCCTTATGGGGGATAAGTCAGATAATATTCCAGGTGTACCAGGGGTAGGAGAAAAGACAGCATTTAAGCTTATTTCTACTTATGGTTCAATGGAAGGAGTACTTTCACACATAGATGAAATTAGTGGTAAAAAGCTTAAAGAAAATTTAGAAACTTATAGTGAGCAAGCGATTTTTAGTAAAAAGCTAGCTACTATTATGACAGAAGTTCCAATAGAATTTGATTTAGAAGATATTAAAAGTCAAGAAAATTACAATAAAGAAGAGCTTAAGAAATTATTCTTTAAGCTTGGAATGAAGTCTTTATTAGCAAAGCTTCCAGGTGATGATTTAGAAGGTGAAGAAGAAGTAGCCAAAATAGAAATAAATGAAGTAACTACAATAGAAGGATTTAAAGAAGTATTATCAGTAAAAGAGGGAATAGCTTTTATTTCTTATAGTACTTGTAATGCAAATCTTTATTCTAAAATAGAATTAGATAAACTATATATAAACTATGGTGATAAAGTTAGTTTAATAGATTTTAAATTGATAAATATGGAAAATTCTAATGAAGCAATTAATCTACTTAAAGCTTTTATGGAAGATGAAAAAATAGAAAAAGTAATTCAAGATGGTAAAAATTTAGTTACAATATTAACAAAGCACAATATTGAAGTAAAGAAATTCATATTTGATACAGTAGTTGCAGCTTATCTTATAGATTCAGCTAAATCAAACTATCCTTTAGAAGTATTAATAAATGAATATTTAATGAAGGAAGTAAAAGGTGAAGGCGATGAATTAATTTGTAATGCTATGGCGAGTATGAAAGAGCTTTACGAATATTTAAAGGACAGGATAGATAAAGAAGGAATGGATGAGCTTTATTATGAAGTGGAACATCCTTTAATATCAATTTTATCAAGCATGGAAGCTATAGGATTTAATGTAAATAGAGAAAAGCTTGATGAACTTGCAGTTAAGTTTAAAGAAGAAATATCTAGAACGGAAAAAGAAATATATGAGCTTTGTGAAGAAGAATTTAATATAAGTTCACCAAAGCAATTAGGTAAGATTCTTTTTGAAAAATTAGACTTACCAGTAATTAAAAAGACTAAAACTGGATATTCAACTAATGCAGAAGTATTAGAAAAATTAATGGATAAGCATCCGGTGGTAGAAAAGATTATTTACTATAGACAAATAACTAAACTAAATTCTACTTATGTTGAAGGTCTAAAGAATGTTATAGATGAAGATGGAGCTATTCATTCAAGCTTTAATCAAACTGTTACAACAACAGGAAGATTATCAAGTACAGAGCCGAATCTTCAAAATATACCTGTTAAGTATGAAATGGGAAGAGAAATAAGAAAAGTATTTATACCACAAGAATCAACTGATGTGTTATTATCTTGTGACTATTCTCAAATTGAACTTAGAGTTCTTGCTCATATGTCAGATGATAAAAATATGATAGATGCATTCAATCATCATAGTGATATTCATACTAAAACAGCCTCTGAGGTATTTAAAGTACCAGTAGAAGAGGTTACACCTCTTATGAGAAGTAGAGCTAAAGCTGTTAATTTTGGTATAGTTTATGGAATAAGTGATTTTAGTCTTTCTCAAGATTTAAAAATAACTAGAAAAGAAGCTGCTGAATATATGGAAATTTATTTTGATAGGTATCCAAAAATAAAAGGATATTTAGAAAGTGTTAAGGAAGAAGCTAAGGAAAAAGGTTATGTTTTAACAGTATTAAATAGGAGAAGATTTATTCCAGAAATAAAATCATCAAATAAAATAGTAAAAGCTCTTGGTGAAAGATTAGCGATGAATGCTCCAATTCAAGGAAGTGCTGCAGATATTATTAAACTTGCTATGGTTAAAGTTTATAATAGAATAAAAAAGGAAAACTTAGAAAGTCAAATGATTCTTCAAGTACACGATGAACTTATTTTAAATGTCAAAGAAAATGAGTTAGAAATTGTTAAGGCATTAGTAAAAGAAGAAATGGAAAATGTACTAAAGATGTCAGTAACATTAGAGGTAGACACAAATATAGGAAATACATGGTATGATGCAAAATAGGGGGTAAAAATGATAAAGATAGGATTGACTGGAGGAATAGGGTCTGGTAAAAGTACGGTTTCATTCATGCTAAAGGAAGCAGGTTTTGAAATAGTTGATGCAGATATAATTGCTAAGGAAGTACTAGTAAAATACCCTGAGATTTTAGAAAAGGTTAAAGTTGAGTTTGGTGCAGGATTCTTTGATTGGAGAGGAGAATTTCGTAGAAAAGAATTCGGTAATCATATTTTTAGATTTCCAAAACAAAGAAAGAAATATGAGGAAATAATCCTTCCATATATAAAGAATGAAATTAATGATAAACTTGAAGAATTAGAAAATAAAAAAACAAGTATTGTAATCTTGGATGCACCAACTTTAATAGAGAATGATTTGCATAAAGAAATGGATTATGTTATCTTAGTTTGGGTAGATAATAATACACAAATTCAAAGAGTAAGATCAAGGGATTCATTGATGAGAGAAGATGCAATTAATAGAATTAACTCTCAAATGCCTTTAGATATAAAAAAGGATTTTGCTAATATAGTTATAGAAAATAATGATACATTAGCAAAAACGAAAGAGCAAGTTGATTTGCTAATTGAATTTTTAAGGTCTATTTAATCTATTTCAAAGTAGGGAGAGGGAATGAAATTTAAAAAAATTATTATTTGGTTAATTGTTTTTTTTGTACTTTTAGCTGGAGGAAGGTATATTATAAAAGAATATATTTATCCCTATAAATACAGCAACATAATAAATGAGTATAGTGCCAAATATGAATTAGATCCATATTTAGTATTAGCTGTAATTAAAACTGAAAGTAACTTTAATGAAAATGCGGAATCTAGCAAAGGAGCAAAGGGATTAATGCAAATAATGGATTCTACAGGAGAGTGGATTGCAGATAAACTTGAAGTTGAGAATTTTGAAACTAAAATGTTATTTGACCCAGAAATAAATATTGAGTTTGGATGTTGGTATTTAAATAATCTTCTGTCAGAATTTGATGATTTAAGCTTAGCATTAGCTGCATATAACGGTGGAAGTGGTAATGTAACTAAATGGCTTAATGATCCCGAATACTCTAGTGATGGTGAAAATTTAACATATATTCCTTTTAAGGAAACTAAAAAATATGTTGATAAAGTAAGTACGAGATATAACGTATATAAATTTTTATATGAATAAAAGGAAGCCGTAAGGCTTCTTTTTTTAGTTAATAGTTAGGAGTTAATAGTTAATAGTGAAGGAATAAATTCAGTTAAGCTGAATTTTAAAATATATTATTTAAGAAATTCCACTGGGGGTTTCTTCCTTAACTCTTAACTAAATATAAATTTCTTCGCAATTTATCCAAACTATGTTATAATCGTTTAGATAATTTTTAAAAAAGGTGTGAAATGATATGAAAGAAAAGGTAGAGTTTAAAGGTAGTGTTATTTTAAACCCAGTACCAGTTGTTTTAATAACATCTAAAAATAAAGAGGGTAAAGAAAATGTTTTTACTGTAACATGGACAGGAACTTCACACCTTATATAAATACAGTATTTTTAGGAAAGGATGTAGTATATGAATAAAATTAATTTTAAAGGCAGTGTTATGTTAAATCCTACACCTGTAGTATTATTAACAAGCATTAATAAAGAGGGTAAAACTAATGTATTCACTATAGGATGGGTAAGTACTGTTTGTACCAAACCGCCTGTAATAGCTGTAGGAATAAGACCAGAAAGATTATCATATGAGTACATAAAAGAAAGTGAAGAGTGTGTGATTAATCTTACAACTAGAGACATGGTTAATATAACTGATTACTGTGGGGTTGTAAGTGGTAAAAGAGAGGATAAGATATCTAAATTAGGATTAAAACTAAATTCTGGTGTTGCTATAAATACACCATCTTTAGAAATTTCTCCAGTTGCATTAGAGTGTAAATTAAAATCTATAACTCCTCTAGGAACTCATGATATGTTTTTATTGGATGTAATGAATGTGAAGGTTAATGAGAATTTATTAGATGAGAAAGGGAAAATACATTTTGAAAGGGCTAATTTAATTGCATATTCACATGGAGAATATTTTGGACTTGATTCAAAGCCACTTGGATCATTTGGGTATTCGATACGTAAGAAGGCAGATAATAAAAAAAGAAAAAGAAGAGTTAAAAAGTAATTAAAAATTAAAGATATAGGGTTATCAGTAGAGTTATTACTTTATCCTATATCTTTTTTATTGGGTAAAATTAATTTATTTAATAGTAGTTTTTAGATAATTATTATGCCCATTCCATTTAATTTTTTCTATAATATCTGAAAGAATTTGTCTCTTGGTTTCGTGGTCAGAAACTAAAAGAAGCTCTATAGCACCATTGTAATCTTTTTGTGAAAATTCTTTATTAGAATTTGATAAGGTGATTATTTTAGACTTTATATCTTGTTTTTCTTCAGATAATGATTTTAGCTTTTTATTAATAACCATAGCTATATCATGGTTAGCTTCCGTTAGATTATCAACAATATTTTCTATCTTTTTTTCATTCCTTTTTAATTGAGCTTTTAAATTTTCTATAGAGGCTTCGCTATTATTTTTTTATCAACAGTTGGAATTTTAAAGTTTATAAGATGATTTAATAATATTTTATAAAGCACATGATTGTTCTTATTGCTATTATTACAATATGAAACTCCATATTTTATCTTTCCAGTACAAATATAATAGTAATTTCTTGTACCATATTTATTTGTATTATTATAATTTATAGTTACAGGACTTCCACATAAAGCACATCTGAATATTCATGTAAAATAACTTACTTTTGAAGATTTAGGTATAGGTTATCGTGTTGTTTGCAACTGAATAAGTTGAGTCTTTAACCATAAGTCAGAAGTTATTGGAGCAAAATGCTTACTAACAGCCATGAATGTATCAGAAGAATTCCACTCTCGCTTTCCTTTTTTTATGGACGTGAATTATAAGTAATGAAGCCGCAGCCATTAGGCTCACCATATACAGGGATATTTTTTGAATTTAAATAATTAATTACATTCTCATCGCTTCTACAGTATATAGGATTGCCAAATATATGTTTAACTGTAGATAATGACCATTTAATATTATGTTTATTTAGCAAATATTTTTGTATTTGATGGAGACTTTTATAAATCATATAGGTATTAAAAATTTCTTTTACTAAAGGAATATCATTATTTTTTTTTAATAAGAAATAGTTTTCCTATTTTCAATAACTTTAACTATATCATAACCAAAAGGAGCAATACTACCACCCTATTTGTCAAGTTTAGCGTTCTCTATTTTATTATCGTTTAAAATTTCATGCAGATAGAGCTATATATAGTGTAAATGATGTAGATGATTTACGGGAATATGATGATCAAGATAAAGCTTATATATTAAGCACAAGAAG
Organism: Clostridium sp. RTP31139st1_H3_RTP31139_211217; assembly: GCF_040227035.1. Taxonomy (NCBI): domain Bacteria; kingdom Bacillati; phylum Bacillota; class Clostridia; order Eubacteriales; family Clostridiaceae; genus Clostridium; species Clostridium sp. RTP31139st1_H3_RTP31139_211217. The sequence goes on along the minus strand of NZ_JBCOAB010000004.1, from coordinate 29,364 downwards.
CTTAAAGAATGGTGCCACGAGCAGTACAAAGCTTTAGAATTATATTATATAAATAAGGTATCTTATGAATAGATACAAGAAGAATTAAATTGCAGCAAAAAAATACACCAAGCAGATGTATAAATTCAGCCATTAGGGATTTAAGTATATTATTATTTGGTGTTGATAGCATAAAATTAGAAGATGTGGGGTAAATAAAGGGAAAAGATGGGAGTTTAATAGGGTTATTTAAATTATATAATGTTATTGTATCAAGTTATATGTTATTGGTCATATAACCTCTCATAAATTCTCAATATCCTTTTATAAAAAGCACTTAACAAGAAAAAGTTAGGTGCTTTTTGTTATATTTAAATGAAAAAGTGATTAAAAGTATATAAATTAGGTAAAATTTAACGCGGGTATTTTTTATATTAAATCAATAATATAAAGTGAAAATATATTATAGGTGGTGATTATAAATGAGAGCACTTTCAGAAGTAGAAAATCTATCTTTAGCAGCAATTTTGAAAATGGAATCTGATGGATTAGTTATGCAAAGAGCAATAAGTTCTTTAATATCAGATGAAGATTTAAAAAGACAGTCAGAAGCAAGTATATTAGCAACTGAAGGAAGAATTAAAGGAATCCAACAATTTATAGTTGAAAATAAAGTACCAGTTGTTAAGGAAGGATAGATATTATGAGAAATATGATAGGAAATTTAATAAAGAGTAATACAGATATAGATGATAAAAAAATAGCTTTAAGTATGCTTTCATCTGCAAAAGAAGCTGCAGATATGTATCTTAATTCTGCGTTAACAAGTAGTACACCAGAATTAAGAGCTATATATTCAGCATCTTTAACACAAATGGTTGAAGGACATACTGCGCTTACTGAATTAAGTTTAAATAAGGGATGGATTAATCCATATGATACACCTATTAAACAGTTAACATGTTCTTATAATGAATCAATAAATACTATCAATGAAAAATAGTTAAATAATTTGATAAAAAGAACTCTAATAATAGGGTTCTTTTTGTTTTACATAAAAAAGTAAGTATTAAGAAATAAACCCTTAAGAAAATTTAGTAGGAGAAGTGATAAAATATATGATATTAAAGAGTTATAAGTATTGTGGAAGAAGACATAAAAAAGATATAAGTACAAAACAAGTGAAGCAGATAAGTTTAGATGGACAAAAGCATGGCAAAGAAAAAGACAAGAGGTAAATTTCTATTTCAGATATGTATAAGGAAGTTATATAACACAATAAAGAAGTATAACTATAATGACTTAGAAGTTCATCACATAGTACCTATTAAAGAAGATTATTAACTAAGATTAGAGGATAGCAACTTAATAACTGTATGTGAATATCATCATAAATTAGCAGAGAAAGGAACTATGCCAAAGGATGAATTATTGGATATCGTACAAGCACAAGAAGAGGAGAAAATACTTAGATATACTCCGAGTATTTTGACACTTTCAGAAGGGGCATTAGGACACCACGTGTTCATATCTAGAGATAAAATATTCCCACATCAGATTTTAAAATTTATTTTTAGGAAGGAGGCGAGTTATTTATTAGTAAAGCGACAGAAGACGATGAAGAAGAACTTATAATTACAAAGCTAAATAATCTATATAAAATAATAGATTATGAAAAATTTTGTTTATTTTCTGATACATTCATGAGTGAAATCGAAGAGTATAAATTAAATAAACAAGAACTTAACAGTAGTAATTTACTTAGATTATTATAATTATCAATAAATAAGTTTGTAATTTTAGATTATAAACATATATAAAGATAAAACTGCAAGATATATATAGTATTAACTCTAGATACTATAGAAAAAGGTAATCACTCTGTCTACATTTAGTGATTGCTTTTTTTATTTTCTTACGTTTCAAAAATATTTGTTAGGATAAAAGTAAATTAAAGTTGGATATATTACTTAAAATTAAATATATACAAATATTTACATAATAGGATTAGTATTATTTAGTTTTGAGAAATATACTTATAATTCATAAAGAATTGTTTTTAAATATGAAAAGTTAGAATTATTCAAAATATGTACAAAAATAGCATTGTTATGTAACTTATTTATTAATTTCTACATATTATATAATTAAGTAGATATTAAAGGGAGGATTGAGAAAGTTTGAATACTAAAGAGGAATTAAAAAGAAATACTAAATATGCTAAGGCATATATAATACTGCAAAGATATGAAAATTTATTTCAGCCTAATACTGCTTTAAGGATAGGCACAATTTTTAAAGATCTTTATAGACCTTATGTAGAAAATGAAAAATAAATTATTATAGAGGTGATATAATGAATGAAAATGAATTGCTATTTAAAATTATGAAATATATTTTTTATGCAGTAGAGCTTAATTTATATTTAGATAACTTTCCAACAAATCAAAAAGCTACAGATGATTATAATGAAGTTTCTAGAAAGTTAGATTTTCTAGTTTGTAAATATGAAAAATCATATGAACCATTGACTAACTTTGGCTCTGCTTCAATTGAAGCTCCTGAAAAGTGGACATCTAATCCTTGGCCTTGGGACAATAAATAAGGAGGGATGACTTAATGTGGTATTATGTTAAAACACTAGAATATCCAATAAATTTAAAATCTAAAGACTTAAAAATGGCAAAGTTTTTAATGTCTCAATATGGGGGACCAGATGGTGAATTAAGTGCAGCACTTAGATATCAAAATCAACGTTATACAATGCCAACAGGAAAATCAAAAGCATTATTAACAGATATTGCTACAGAAGAGATGGCTCATGTTGAGATGATTGCTACTATGATATATCAATTAATGTCTAATGCTACAAAAGAAGAATTAGTTGCAGCTGATTTGGGCGGACATTATACAGATCACGGTAGAGCTTTATATTACAGTGATGCACAAGGTAATCCATGGACTGCAACTTACATTCAAGCAAAAGGTGATGTGGTTGCTGATATTCATGAAGATATGGCTGCTGAACAAAAAGCAAGAGCAACTTATGAATGGTTGATTAATCTTACTGATGATGAAGAAATAAAAGAGATTTTACGATTTTTAAGGCAAAGAGAAATTGTTCACTTTCAAAGGTTTGGAGAAGCATTAATGGATGTGCAAGATAATTTTAGTACCGTTCCAGGTAAAATTTATCATGAAGAGTGTTTAGTAACTCCTCATCCGAATAAAGTCTACTATGATAGTTATTCAATTAGATAATTAACAATAAAAATAGTAATATTAAGTATTATATACCTTCTATTTATTAAGTAAAAATATGATAAATAGAAGGTGTTTTTTATTATTTTATTAATATAAGGATAGAGTTTATTTATATTCTAAAGTTTAATAATATGTATTGAATATTAATTATTAAAAATTCAAATAATAAATTTGATAAAAATATATTGTTTGGAGGTAAGATAAAATGTTTGAACACAAAAAACAACTATTACATGAAGTAAAGGTTGAAAGACCTAACCCACAATATGCAGTATTAATGCAAGAACAATTAGGTGGTGGAAATGGTGAACTTAAAGCAGCAATGCAATATATTTCTCAAAGTTTTAGAATAAAAGACCCCGAAATTAAGGATTTATTTTTAGATATTGGAGCAGAAGAGTTAAGTCATATGGAGATGGTTTCACAAACTATTAATCTATTAAATGGACATGATGTTAATAATAATGAAGTTTGTAATGGAGAAATTCAAACTCATGTACAATGTGGATTATCACCAGTACTTATTAACTCATCAGGTGCACCTTGGACTGCTGATTATGTTACTGTTACTGGTGATTTAGTTGCAGATTTATTATCAAATATAGCATCTGAACAAAGAGCGAAGGTTGTATATGAATATCTTTATAGGCAAATAGAAGATAAGGAAGTAAGAGCAACAATAGATTTTTTACTTAATAGAGAAGAAGCTCATAATGCATTATTTAGGGAGGCTTTAAATAAGGTGCAAAAGAGTGGTTCAAATAAAGACTTTGGAGTTACAGAAGATTCAAAGTTATACTTTGACTTATCAACACCAGGACCTTCACATGAAGCTCCAAATCCAACACCACCTTCATTTGAAAACCCTAGAAGATAGTATTTAGTGTAGAAAGTATATTAACTTAGTATAAACTAAATTTTAAAGGTATTATATTTAATAATTTATAGTGAATAAATAAGTTAATATTAGAAAATATTAATTAATGAATTTATAATACTGGAGGAATAGTAATGGCAAATTTAAATCAACTAGAATTACAAAATTTGCGTCATTTAATTGGTGCTCATTGTACTATTGAGAAAAAACTAGATTTTTATTCTAAACAATGTACAGATACAACATTAAAAAACATGTTGGCAAAGGATGCACAAGATGCAAAGGCTAACAAAGAAAAGCTAATGTTCTTTTTAGAGTAGGAGGAAAATATTATGCAAGAAAAGGAAATGATAAGTGATTATTTAGCAGGATTAAATGCAAGTTTATCAGGATATGGCAGTATAATTTCTCAGTGTGAAAATGAAGAACTACGTTCTACAATACAACTTATGAGAGATCAAGATGAGATTCGTCAATATGCTCTTTTCAAAATTGCTAAGGAAAAGGGATATTACATACCTGCACAAAAAGCAACAGATACTGAAATTGCTACAGTTAAGCAACAGCTTTCACAAGGATAATGCTTTTTATATAATAAAATACTATATTAGTAACTAAAAAGTATATTATAATTAAATGAGAATAACGTATTATTAAAAAGTTAATATGTGGTGTTTTTTAGTGCGCAATTCAAAAAAATACAGAATAAAATTACAGGTAACTAGATATATAGAAATAATATATCTAGTTCTATTTTGTACAAAAAAACAAGAACGTATGTTTGCGATAAGAACAAATGCTTGGAATAAATAGTACAAATTATGAAATAATGTTATATTTTATAAAAATAACCTATTTGTAGGGTTGGAGAAAAATATAAACTAAGAAAAGATATTATAGATTTGATTCCAGGGCATACATGTTATATAGAACTGTTTTTGGAGCGGTATGGGTTTATTTTGGAAAAGAACCAAGTACGATAGAAGTTATAAATGATATAGATAAAGAATTAATAAATCTATTTAAAATGATAAAATATCATTCTCCAGAGATTGAAAGATTATTAGGGTATGAGTTTTCTAGAAGAGATATTTTTGAAGAGTATAAAAACTATAATATAAATTATTTAACTGAAATACATAGAGCTATTAGGTTCTTATATTTAATAACTCAAAGTTTTGTTGGTAAGGGGAAGACATATGGATATGGAACTACAACTAAACCAAGTCAAAAAGTATTTTATAAGAATATGTTAAGTGACATAAGAGAAAGACTAAGCAACACATATGTAGAGAATTTAAGTTTTGAAAAAATTATTGATAAATATGATAGAGATATAGCTTTTTCTTTTGTGATCCTCCGTATTTTGAAACTGCAGGATATGATAATAAGTTTGGAGAAAAAGAACATATCATTTTAAGGGACAAGCTTAAAATTTTAAAAGGTAAATTTTTGTTAACTATTAATGACCATGAAAAAGTAAGAGAATGGTACGAAGAATTCAATATAAAAGAAGTTGAAGTTAATTATTCGGTTTCGAGAGCTGCAGAAGGAAGAGGTAAATACAGGGAGTTAATAATAACTAATTATTAAGACTAATATGATTAATTAGGGAAAACTGAATGAAGTAAGGGGGAAGTAGAGTGAAGATAAAAATAAAAAATGGTAAATTAATAATAAAGGTAAAAAAGAAAAATACAAGATAGTAAATTAATAAAAATACTTCTACATACATTATTTATTTGATATAATTTTATAGTTGCTAAAGCTAATGCTATATTAAAAAATTACTGTATTTATGTATGGAGTGGAACAGTATGTACTAAGCCTCCAATGTTATCAATATCTGTGAGACCAGAAAGACTATCTTATGAATATATAAAAGAAACAATGGAATTCACAGTTAACCTTCCAAGTAGTGATATGACAAGAGCTGTTGACTACTGTGGAGTTAGACCGGGACGTAAGTTTGATAAAATAAAAGAAATGAATTTTACAATGGTAGAGGGGACAAATGTAGATGTTCCATATATAAATGAATGTCCTATATCGATTGAATGTAAAGTTAAAAGTATAATTCCTCTTGGTACACATGATTTATTTATTGCAGAGGTAGTAGGCTCATATGTAGATAAAGATTTAATGGATGAAAAGGGGAAAATTCATCTTGAAGAAGCTGATTTAATTACATATTATCATGGAGAATACTTCAAAATGGATACAGAAGCCTTAGGTAAGTTTGGATATTCAGTAGCAAAAAAGCCAATACATAAAAAAGAAGTCAAAGCAAAATTAGATGATACTAAAGTAAAAGAAGTAAAGCAAAGCTCTATATTAAAAAAGAATTCTAAGAAAAAATCTGTAAAAAACAATAAGAATAATAAAAATAAAGGTAAAAAGAATTTTATTACAACAAAAAATACAAAGAAATTAAAAAATAAAGTTAAATAAAGAAATGAGGATGAAAAATGTTTATAATATCATATAGACTTCCATATGAAAAATTAGATTCAACTATAGAAGAATTAGCTATAAATGACATTTATAATGTTTTCTATGAAAATCCATTAGAGATTACTACTGACGATTACGGATATGGATATATAGAAAGAGATGATGAAGAAATAATATTAAAGGTTGCCTATGAAGAACAAGAAGGTCTAGAAGAGTTTAAAGAAAAGTTAAAAGAGATTTTAAAAATGGATTATATAGATGTTGAGGAAAACAATAATGATTATACTACATTTGATTTTCCTGCTATTCATTTAGATGATAAATATGTTATAGCTGGACCAGAAGAGGAGTTTGAGGGAAAAACAAAAATTAACTTTATATCTCAGGGGGCTTTTGGAACAGGGCTTCACGAAACGACTCAAGATATATTAAAGCTAATTTTAAATGAGTTAGATTTAAAAGATAAAACTGTTTTAGATATTGGAACAGGATCAGGTATACTTTCGATTGCTGCATCTATTGCAGGAGCAAAAAGTATTGTAGCAGTTGATATAAGAGATGTTGAAGATGAGGTAATGTTAAATGCTTCATTGAATAATTTAACTAATATAGAAGCTGTAGTAGGAAATATATTAGATGATACTGAATTAGTTAAGGAAAGTTTTGATTGGATATTCATAAATATTGGTGGAGAAGAAACTAAGATGTTTATGGAATATATAAAGTCTCATTTAAAAGAAGGTGGAAATTTATTAGTTTCTGGACTTGTAGAATGGAGCTTTGATGAAGTTAAGAATAATGTTGAAAGCTATGGCTTTAAACTTATAAGCAAACATCAAACGAATGAATGGGTAACTGCAGTATTTAGATAGTAACAAAGATAAAATTCTATAAGGGTAGTGGCTTATAAGTTTTAAGTGACAAGTTTCAAGTTGAGGAATAAATTTAGCATAGGCTGAATTTCTAAATAAAAAAGAAACTCCAGAAGGAGTTTCTTTTTTATTTGTTTTTTGTCACTATTTTAGTATCTAGAATATCTTCCTCTTCTATTTCTTCTACGTCTCTTAGAGTTCATCATTAATTTTATTGTTACAAATAATAATACAATTATTAAAATTATTATTAATAAAGAAAGAGCGTAAATTCCTATATTAGCTTTTAATATTTGACCAGTACTTAAAGTGATAGATCCCTTAACAGTTTGAGTATAATCACCACTAGTATAAACTAAATCAACATTGTTATTAGAAGCAACCTTCCAAGCATTTAGTTCATTACTTGGTACTTCTAAATTAGAATGAGTATCATTAAAGCTATTTTGATAATATTCAATATCTTGATCTAAAACAACAGGAGCTGTAATAGTTTTTGTTGGACCAAAGAATCTAAATAGTTTATAGTTTAATTCAACAGTAGATATTTCGTCTCCAGCAGATTTATAAGTAGTTTTTTGTGCATCATAGCTATAATCAGCAATTGATTGAGTGTCATTAAATACATTCATTCCATCTGCTCCATATAGAGAACCTAAAACTACAGTAATTAAATTTCTTCCGTTTCTGTTATAGTATCCTACAAAGCAATGACCAGCTTTAGTTTCATTACCAGTTTTACCACCAATATTACCATCAACGCCAAGTAATTTATCTCTAGTTTCGATATAAATTGTCTTACCATCTAAAATAACAGACGTTTTATCTATTCCCATAGATTCTCTTACCCAATCATTTTCATAAGCAGCTTTAGCAATTAAAGCTAAATCGTAAGCTGTAGTAACATTATGATTGTTAGCATCAATTTCTAAACCGTTAGGATTAACAAAGTTAGTGTTTACCGCGCCAAGTTCTTTAGCTCTTTGGTTCATTAATTCTGTAAATTTTTCTACAGAACCAGAAACAGATTCAGCCATCATAACAGCAGCATCATTTGCTGAATAAACCATAACAGCATCCATTACTTCATTAGCAGTTAGTGTATCACCAGGTTGTGCAGTATTACCAATAAAATTATTTAATGTTGTTTCTCTTAGTGAAACTGAATTTTCAGTGTAAGGAATTAAATCATCCTTATTTTTGTTTTCAGCAAATAGTAGAGAAGTTAATAATTTAGTTGTACTTGCAGGTGAACGTTGTTCATCAGCATTTTTTGAATAAATAATTTCGCCTGTATCTAAATCCATAGTAATAGCAGATTGCCCCATTATTTGAGGCTCAGTTGCAGCAAATACATTAATAGTATTAAAGAAAGGTACTACTAATGATAAGCATAGTGTTAGAACAAAAGCTCTAAAAAATTTCTTTGACATATAATCTCCCCGTCCTTCTTATAAGTAAATATTATTATTTTTGTTTATTGTTTAACCTGTTAATCATTACTTCTTTAGCTTTTATTTCTAAAGAATCGTCTAGTCTTTCTAAAGCAACTTCTGAGTACTTCATTTCTAAAGCTGTTTTAATAAATCTATCTGCTAGTTCAGGATTTTTTGCAAGTAATGATCCATGGAAGTATGTACAATAAGTATTCTTATATATACAGCCTTCATAGCCATCAGATCCATTATTACCATAACCATGAACACATTTTCCAAGTGGCTTTAATCCATTAACATAAGTTCTACCAGAGTGATTTTCAAATCCAACATAAGTTTCATTGAAATCTTCATTGTAAATAACAGTATCTCCAATAAATCTAGTATCTCCAGCTTCAGTATAAATATCTAATATGCCTAAGCCTTCAATTCTTTCACCATTAGGAGCAGTATAGTATTTACCTAATAATTGATATCCACCACAGATAGCTATTAGAACTTTACCATTATTAATGTATCTTGATAACTCTTCTTTTTTATTATTCATCAAGTCAGAAGATACTATCGATTGTTCAAAATCTTGGCCACCGCCAAAAAATACTATATCGTAATCATCTGCATTAAATTCATCATTGATTGAAATGTTAAGTATATTAACTTTAATTCCACGATTTTCAGCTCTGTGTTTTAAAATTAATATATTTCCAACATCACCATATACGTTTAATAAATCAGGATAAAGGTGACAAATATTTAATTCCATAATAGCCTCCTAAACACTACCAAAGTTTTTTTATATAACCCTTAGAATGTAAATACTTTCTGTAATTTATCATTGCTGTATAAGTTGCAAGGATATATATTTTTTTGTTTTTACCATTTTTGATTTGTTCAGTTAATTTTTCATATTCTTCTTCAATAACAAACTTAGATGGAGAAATACCAGCAGTTTTTAGCCTTACTGCCATATCAAAAGTTCTAAGACCTGATACATAAACTTCATCTAAAGGTGTATTATTTAAATTTTCAAAATTAACATCCCAAATCCAAGAAACATCTCTACCATCAGCATAATTATCATTTAATAAAAATGCACAAGAGAAGGAATCTTTATTTAAGCAAAGGGTGTCTAAAGCTTGATTATATCCAGCTGGATTTTTAACTAAAATAATTTTTGCTTCTTTGTCATCTATATTTATTATTTCTTGTCTTCCAAAACTAGAACTTTGATTTTCTAAAGATTTTTTTATACAAGCATCATCAATATTAAGTTCTTTTGCTATTGAATAAGCACAAAGAGCATTATAGATGTTATATACACCAGATTGACCTAAGAAGATTTCAGTGTTTCCAAATTTAACAGTAGAGCTTTCTGCTGTTAATTCTACAATTTCGTCTACACCATACTTAATAGCAGGATGAGTATAACCACAGCCTGTACAGTAATAATCTCCTAAATGATTATATGTAACAAAGTTATAACTATAAGGAGTTTTGCAGAACTTACAGAACTTTGAATCTGCATTAACATCAATAGTTTTATTTTCGTTTATTGGTGTTTTAAATCCATAAAATACTAATGGATTCTTCACATCAAGCTTTCCAAGTAATGATTCATCACCATTTAAAACTAGCTTACTTTCAGGTACAAGAGTTATACCCTCTAAAATTTTAGTTAATGTTGTATAAACTTCTCCATATCTATCAAGTTGATCCCTAAATAAATTTGTTACAGTAATTATTTCAGGATTAATATACTTTGTTATAAATTTTAAATTAGCTTCATCTACCTCTATAATTGCATATTTATTTTCATCTTTATTGAAGAATTTATAGTTTTCAACGAAAGTAGTAACTATACCTGGGAAAAGATTAGCCCCTGTGTTATTAGTTATTACTGGGTAACCTTTTTCTTTAATGATGTTATAAATCATGCTTGTAGTAGTAGTTTTACCATTAGTTCCTGTAACTAATACTACTTTATATCCCTTAGATACAGTTGCTAAAATGTTATTATCTAATTTTAATGCAACTCTACCAGGAAAAGTAGTACCACCTTTTAAAATGGTTTTAGTAAGAAATAATGTGAATTTTGTTGCTAATATACTGAGAATTGACTTAATATTAATTTTCTTCACCACCTACAATAGTTTATTTACATTATTAACAATAATATTGAACTATAATCATTTAATAATAATATTACAGGATATTTCCAAACCTATTGATTTAATAATTGCAAAATTTGCAATTAGGGTTAATAAAACTAACAAGAAAATATAGTTCGTTGCTTAAATAATATATTTAGGTTGTTAATTAAGATTTAGAATTCCGATTATAAGTTAAATTATAATATTCTTTTAAAGATTATATCAATACTAAAATAGTATATCATAAACTTAGATTTTAACAAATGCATCTTAACAGGATATTTAAATTAAATTAAAAAAAAATAGAATAAATTATATAAATATGAATAATTATTTAACATTTCCCTATACAATATTGACAGTCAATTTGCATGAGAAGATAATATATTAAAAAACTAAATAGGAGATGATAGTTTTGAAGAAGTTTTCGTTTGTCGATAAAGAAGGTAAAGAAATTAAATGTTATAAATGGGAAGTTAAAGGTGAAGCAAAGGGAATAATACAGATTTCACATGGAATGACTGAGTATGCTTGTAGATATGATTATTTTGCAAATAAACTTACAGAACATGGCTTCATAGTATATGCACATGATCATAGAGGGCATGGAGAAACTTCTAAGGAAGATGAAGAAAGAGGTTACATAGCCGATAATGAAGGTTTTGATATGCTTGTTGAAAATGTTAAAGAACTTACAGATATAATAAAGAAAGAAAATGAAGGTTTACCTTTAATATTATTTGGGCATAGCATGGGTTCTTTTGTAAGTCAAAGATATATTGAGTTATATGGTAAAGAATTAGATGGAGTAATATTATCGGGAACAAATGGAAGACCTGAATACATAACAAAATTAGGAATATTAATTTCAAAAGTTGAAATGATGATAAGAGGAAGAAAAGCTAAAAGTAAGATAATGGACAAGTTATCATTTGGAAACTTCAATAGAAGTTTCAAACCTAATAGAACAAATTATGATTGGCTATGCTCTGTTGATGAGGAGGTGGACAAGTATATAGAAAGCGATTACTGTGGATTTATTTGTACAACATCATATTATTATGATTTAATAAGAGGATTATGGAAGATTAATAAAAAAGAAAACTTAGAATTAATCCCTAAAGATTTACCAGTATTAATTTTTGCCGGTGATAAAGATCCAGTTGGAGATTTTGGTAAAGGTATAAAAAGATTATATGAATGCTATAAAGAATTAGGAATACATGACTTGAAATATAAATTATATAAGAATGGTAGACATGAAATGCTAAATGAAAGTAATAAAGATGAAGTTATTTTAGATATATTAAATTGGACGAATAGAATTGTAAAGGTTAATGAAAAAGTAACAAACTAAAAATATATTACTCATAAACATTATTTACTGTTAAGTAACATATATTTTATTAGTAAATAAAAGGGGTGATGTTTGTGAGAAAAAAGAAGAAACCTAAAGTTAAAAAGTCGATTAATAGAAGAAAGAATATATTTAAAGAGATATTTTGCGTTAATGGAAAGTTTGAATTTATAGGTTTATTAAAAAATATTATGATGCCTGTTATTGGGAGTTTGATAGTAGGCTTTGTTACTAAAAATTCAATGAGTATATATGATGTATTAAAAAAAAGTATTCTTACACCGCCTAATTTAGTTTTTAGGATAGTATGGATTGCTTTATATATTTTAATGGGTATTGCTGCTTATAGAATATATATGAATAACAAGCAAGGGAAAAATGATCATGGAGGATATTTTAATTATTTAGTACAACTTTTAATAAGTTTTCTATGGGCAATTATATTTTTTAATTTAAGATTATATGGTATTTCATTTATATTAATATGTATTTTGCTTTTACTAATAGTAATAACTACAGTTAAATTTTTTAAGGATGACAAAATAGCTGGAGCATTGATGATTCCTTATATTTTATGGGTTGTATTTGCAACATATTTATCACTTTATATTTGGATATTTAATGAAATGTAATTAATAAAATTTGAATTATAAAAATAAATAGGATAAAATATAAATCTGGTAATGATGTAAATACGGATTTAAGGAGAAGAGTATTTTGAAGAAAGTAATAATAGCAGAAAAACCATCAGTTGCTAAAAATATAGCGGATGCATATAAGATAAAAACTAGAAGAGATGGGTTTTATGAAGGCGACGATTATTTAGTTACTTGGGCTTTTGGTCATTTACTTCAATTGTATGATGCAAAGGATTATGATGAAAATATGAAGGGATGGAGAATGGATAAATTCCCTTTTATTCCTGAAGGTTTTAAGTATAAAATAAAATGTGATAGTAGTAATAGAGAAGTTGTTGATAAAGGTGCAGAAAAACAAATAAATATTATTAAAGGATTAATTGACAGAGATGATGTTGATGGAGTAATTTCTGCAACAGACTTTGATAGAGAAGGTCAGGTTATCTCAGATGAATTATTTATCCATTATGATATAAAAAAGCCTATTTATAGACTTCTTCTTAATGAATGGACAGAAGATGAAGTAAAGAAGGGAATGGCAAATTTAAAGACTAATAGTGAAATGAAACCACTTCAAGATGCTGGAATAGGAAGACAGTTGGCAGATTGGACAATAGGTATTAATTTGACATCTGTTGCAACATTAAGATATGGTGCTAGTGAAAAAAAGACAATTAACATAGGTAGAGTTTTATTGCCTACTTTAAAGATAATTTATGATAGGGATAAAGAAATTGAAAATTTTAAGGAGTCTTCATATTATAAGTTATTAATTAATTTAAAATCAAAAGATAATATAGAGTTTGAAAGTCTTTATTATGAAAATGCTTCTGAAAAGTTTGAGAAAAAAGAGTATTTAGACAATTTAAGTAAATTATTAAAAGAAAAGCAAGCAGTAGTTGTAGACAAAGAAATTGAAAAGAAGAGGGAATATCCACAAAGTCTTTTTAATCTTTCTAATTTACAAGGATATATAACTAGTAAATATAAAGGATGGACTTCAGATAAGGTATTAAAGGTTGCACAGGGGTTATATGAAAAAAAACTTATAACATATCCTAGAACTGCAAGTAGTGTATTAGAAGAAAGTTTAGTTGATAAAGCAAAAAAAGTGCTTGAAACCCATAAAAAAGGTTTACCTTATGAAGATCAAATAAAATTCGTTCAATCTAAAAGAGTTTTTGATAATTCTAAGGTTGAGAGCCATAGTGCTATTACTCCTACATATGTAATACCAAAAGGATTAACTACAGATGAACAACATGTTTATAATGCTATAAAAAATAGATTTATAATGCAATTTATGCCTGTTGCCCAATTTGAGGAAACGAAAATAACATTAAAAGTTAACGACGAACAGTTAAAAGGCGAGTTTATTTCTAAGGGAAAAGTAGAAATAGTTAAAGGATGGAGAGTAGTTGAGAAAATAGAATCAAAAGATACAATCCTACCTTTAGTTGAAAAGGGTGAAAATTTAGATATAGTAGATAGTAAGGTTAATAAAGTGACAAAGAAACCACCGAAGTATCATACAGAAAAAACTCTTTTAAGAGTTATGGAGACTTGTGGAAAGTCTTTTAAGGATGATAAAGATGATAGTTCAGATGATGAGAGCAATTCAGAAGAAATGATGAAAGCTATATTAAGTGGTTTTAGTATAGGAACTCCAGCCACTAGAGCTGAAACTATAAAAAAGCTAAAAGATATTGGATATATTAAAACTAAAGGAAAGAGTTTAACTACAACTGAGCTTGGAAGAACAATAGTAGAAATTTTTCCAGCTAAAGAACTTTTAGATTTAGAATATACAGGAAGACTTGAAAAAACATTATCTGATATTGAAAAAGGGAAATTTAAAAAAGAGGATTTCTTAAATTTAATTTATGACTTTACAAGAAGTTCGGTAGAAAAGATTAAAAATGATAGTTCTATGCTTCATAAGTTTAAAGTTGAAAAGCCAGAAGGGGTAGAGGAAATTGGTAAATGTCCGGTTTGTGGTAATTCGATTATAGAAGGTGAAAAAGGATATGGATGTGTCAATTGGAAAAATGGTTGCAAATATACTATTTGGAAAAATGATAAATTTATTGAATCCCTAGGTAAAAAGGTAACTAAGGAAATGGTTCAATTACTTCTTAAGAATGGTAAAGTTGGATTTAGAAATCTAAAGAGTAAAAAAGGTACTTTATTTTCTGCATATTTAAGATATGAAAAAGATGAAAAGACAGGATATTATAATTGGAAATTTGAATTTATAAATTAAAAAAGCTTTGGCAGTATTTTGCTGCTAAAGCTTTTTTTAATAATTTATTTTTATTAGTGAATTTATTTAATTAATACTGAAAGCAAAGAATAACATAAAGGAGCTAAAAATACTGTTATTATACCAGCAACACCGATAGATAATGAACTCATTGCCCCTTCTTGTTCACCAATTTCTAATGCTTTTGAAGTTCCTACAGCGTGAGAAGCAGTTCCTAGTGAAATCCCTCTAGCAATTGGACTATTAATTCTTAATATTTTAAAAACTGTAGGTCCTACAATTGCCCCTATTATTCCAGATAATATAATAGCTAAGACAGTAATTGAAGTAACACCACCAAGTGTATTTGTAATTTCAATTCCTATTGGGGTTGTTACACTTTTAGATAATAATGAAACTGTTAGAGTATTATCTAATCCTAAGAAAAATGAAATTGAAATAACTGATAATACACTAACTAGAGTACCTACGAATATCCCAGAAATAATAGGAAGAAAATTCTTCTTGAGTAAATTAAGATTTTTATATAAAGGAACAGCTAGAACTATTGTTGCAGGGCCAAGAAAAATATTTATAAATTGACCGCCTTGATTGTAAGTATCAAAATCTATATTAAATATTTTTAAAAAGCCTATTACAATTATTGTGGCAATTAAAAGTGGATTAAAAAGTGGGAATTTTGTTTTTTTATAAATAAATAAACCTATTTCAAATGCTACAAGAGATATGAATATTCCAAAAAACATGTTATTTGTAAATATATCCATTTATTTATGCCTCCTTTTTATTAAATTTATCCTCATTGTCATTATTATTTTCTAATTTTGATTTTTTCTTGCAAATAAATTCTACAGTTAGTGCTGTAGCAGATAATACGATTATTGTAGTTAATATACATAATATAACTATTTTTAATATACTACCCTTTAAAGCACCAAATGAAGTCATTAACCCTACAGAAGCAGGAATGAAGAAAAAGGCTAAATGATCTAAAAAGAAGTTAGAAAGTGTTTCAATTTTTTCAACTTTTAATATTTTAGAATTTAGTAATAAAAATAACAATATCATTCCAATAATATTTCCTGGTACAGGAAGATTTAATAGTTTGGAAATAATTTCACCTGCAAAATAAATTGAAAGAATCAAAATAGATTCTCTAAAAAATTTCATGAGTAAGCCTCCTTATAAATTTAAGTAGATAATTTTAAAAGCCTATTATTATAATATAATACAAAATAATATTATGTCTATATGGAAAGAAGGATGTTTTATCATAAAGAAATCTATGAATTTATGAAAAATAAATGGATGAAACGATTGCAAAAATTAACAAAAAATAATCATGTATCATAATATAAATCATAATAATATAAGCAATTTTATCTAAAAAGGAGTATGTATGAATAAAACTTTTAAGCGTTTTGCAGCTATATTAAGTGTGGTTGCCCTAGTAGGTGCAATATTTATAGGCTGCGGTAAATCAGAAGCTAAAAAAGATAGTACATCAAAGGGAACTACAAGTACTGATGAAGCAAATTTACAAACTGTTAGATTAAATGAAGTTGTAAGATCTGTATTTTATGCTCCAATGTATGTTGCAATAAATGAAGGCTTTTTTGAAGAAGAAGGACTTAATATTGATTTATCTACAGGACAAGGTGCCGATACAACACAATCTAAATAACAACATATGTCCATAATAAATGAAAGGCTGTAGAGCTACCTACAACCTTAGTTTATATCCAACTTCATTTGTTTCGCTGTCATAGGTAAAATACTCAATAAAGTTCATTATTAAATTTCTTTTAGCTTCAACATCTTCAATTAAATCAATTGTATTTATAAAAAGTTTATGACTTTCTAAAAGTAGTTGTTTTTTATTTTCTTCATCTTCAACATCAAACATAGAAATATTAATTTCATTTATTCTTTTATTAATATTATCATTTTCAGTTTTTATTTTTTTTATTTCTGTTTGGATCATGGACAGAACATCAATATCATCTATTAATGCTAATTTTTTAATAAGGCCTTGAAGCAATTTATCATTTTCATTAAGATTTTTATTTAATGATGTTAGTTCTCTTTTTAATGAAGCATTATTATTTTTTGTTCTTTTAATATTAATAATATCTTCAATATTAATATTTTTACATAAATCTATGACAAATTGTTCAAGCTCATCAGCATTGACCATTTTTGAGTCACATCTATTAGAAGATCTATTTTTTAATTCACACCTATAACTTCTATAATAGATACCTTTAGATGTTCTACTCCAAGAGCACATACTAGAACCACATCTTGAACATTTTAACATTCCACTTAATAAAAATTTATTGCCAGTAGCTTTTCTTGGTGATGTTTTACTTGAAATTTCTGATAAAATATTTTGACACTCTACCCATTCAGCTCCAGGAATAATACCAGGATGTTTACCAGTAGCAATAATCCATTCTTCAATAGGATTTTCCTTCTTTCCACCTTTTCTTTTATTATAGACCATTAGACCATATTTATTATTTTCACTACAATTAAGAGTTGAACCTTTAGATTCGAAATATTTTATAGCTTCACTATCACTACAACAGTAAACAGGATTCTTTAATATTTGCAGTACTGTATTTCTGCTAAAATCGCCCCCATTTTTTCCTTTTATATAATTAGAGACTAAATACCTTGCTATGGGAACAGTGCTCTTATATTCGGGATATAGCTTATATATGAGCCTTACTATTTCAATTTCTTCCTCAACAACTTCTAATTTATACATTCTCTTATTATTTTCTGTTATTTGAACTGATTTAAAACCCAGAGGAGGAGTACCACCTAACCATCTACCAGTACGAGATAGCTCAAGCATATTATCCTTTATACGTTCAGCTATAGTCTCCCTTTCAATTTGTGCAAATGTAGCACTAATATTAATCATAGCTCTACCCATTATAGTGCTGGTGTCAAACTGCTCTGTTATACTTATAAAAGCTATATTACTTTCTTCTAATATTTTATAAGTAGAAGAAAAGTCAGCTACATTACGAGCAATTCTATCTAATCTATAGCATATAAGAGCAGAGAATCTTTTTAATTTCGCATCATTCATAAGTTTAGTAAATTGTGGCCTATTAATATTTCCACCAGACCAGCCTTCATCTTCATAGATAAGAAAATTAACATCTTCATTTGTTGTATTCAGAAAATATTTTTTACAAAGTTCTATTTGATTAGAAATAGATTCACCTTTTTTAGTGGCTTTTGATTTTCTTGCATAGATAGCAACATTCATTTATATCACCTCGCTGTATATTATTGACTAAAAAAATTCCATTATTCCAAAATTAGGAGAGAAGTATATTAAATAGTTATCAATTTTATAGCATGTCCCATACTTACTCTTATAATATTCGATAGCATCAAGTAAAAACCATTCTGGAATTTCTAAAAATTCTGCAAGTTCATATCTTCCTCTAACACCAGCTTTATGAGCATTAATTAAATCAACTATTCCAACAAGTCTTTCATATGCCCAGGCACGTGCTCTAAGCTCTTGTTTAACGTTTCTTATATCGCTTTGGTCAATTATATCTCCATAACTAGTAAAATGATGTCCAAGCTCTTCAGCAAGTATACAAGTCTTTTCCTTATTTGTTTCTATATTAGAATCTATTATTATTTTTTTATTTTTATATAAACCTTTAAACCCATACTTTAAAGGCTTTTCTTTAATTTTTACATGTTTATCATATTTAATCATAAGTTTTTCATATTCCATTGTGATTTCCCTTTCTTGTATAGAATATATGTTCGGATGAGGAGTAAAATAAAAAGGCTGATAGCCTTTTTAAATAAGTTTTAAAAATTCTTCTTCTGTTAATATTTTAATATGATGTCCATTTTCTATATATTCTAAAGCAGTTCGCTCTTTCGTGCTTTTACCATCTGGACCTACAATGCTAAGATCTTGAACACCAACTATTAAAAAGTCTACTTTCTTAGAAATCCCACTTTTAAGTTGACCCCCTAAATCTACAACATTTTGCATAGCAGTATGTAAAGATATTTTTTGAAGAGTTCCAGTGAAAAGAACATTTTTATTATAAAATATATGTGTAGTATCAAATTCGGTTTTTGTAGTAGTAATATCTTTTATATTAATCTTTTTAGATATAGTTCTTTTAGTAATTGTTTTCTTTTCTTTTGATGGTTTGAGCTCGTTTAGAAATTTAGTATCTAAGTGGCTATATATAATTATCCTTTGATCCATACGAAGTGAATTTAAATGTTCATTTGCTTTTATAAATACATTTGCACATGCAATAGCATCATAAGAAGCGTTATGATGATTTATTAAATCAACTCCAAAATATTCACAGCTTTCTTCTAAAGAAACATTTTTTGAAATATTAATTAACTGTGTACAGAGTTGCATTGAGCAGACATACTTTAACATAGGTATATCAAGATTGTATTTATACAAGCAATTGTATAAAACATGCATATCATATGAAGCATTAAATGCAACTAATAATTCATCATCAAAGTAATGAGATATTTGCGGCCATAATTCTGCAAAAGTAGGAGAAGAAACTACAGTATCTGCAGTTATTCCATGTACATCAACAGAGTAAGGATTAAAGTCTAGTGTTGGTGGCTTAATCAAAGAGTAGAACTCATCTACAATAACATTATTTTTAACTGCAGCTATTCCAATAGAGCAGGCACTATTAAAATTATTATTTGCAGTTTCAAAATCAATAGCAATAAAATCATATTTTCCCATTTTTACATCCCCCAAGTTATATTAAATACAAATTCCATGGAATTTGTATAGTTTTTCTAAGGTAATATTAATTAATTCAATTCTAAAGTTTTCAAGAAACTCTTCTATATCTTTTATTTCACTTTTATACTTTGCTTCCATCTTTTTGTTAAGCAGCGTGGTATTGTATCTATTATAGATACTATTTATTGATTCTTTAGTAAACCAGTCATATATCCAAAACATATTTTCTTTTAATTTACTTTCTCTTTCATCAGTAATAGTATCATTCTTAATGTTAAGTAAAAGTGTTAAAGTTGAGTTTCTGCTAGAGCAAATCATTCTAAAACATTCAGATGTTTTATCCATATCTATATTAGTACGTAGTTTTTCATTCTTTCTCCAACGGTTATTTAGGCTGTTAATAATTTGTTGTTCCATTGCTTCAATCATTTTATCCCATCCCCTTTATATAAAGTATTTTAGATTTATCAAAACTATTCATCATCAAAATCATTAAATAAAGTATCTATATAGAACGTATATTTAAGAATTTTCAGATTTAACTCTATTATAGATTTCATTATATATTTTAGCTTCGCCATCTATATACCAATAAGTAACTATGTATTGATCTAATAAACTTTTATCAGCTTTAGTTGAAATATTCATTACTTGACATCTATGACATACTATACTGTTTATAAATTGTGTTGCTTCAGCAGTGGTTTTACCAACTTGTACAAAATGACCTTCA
Organism: Clostridium sp. RTP31139st1_H3_RTP31139_211217; assembly: GCF_040227035.1. NCBI lineage: Bacteria > Bacillati > Bacillota > Clostridia > Eubacteriales > Clostridiaceae > Clostridium > Clostridium sp. RTP31139st1_H3_RTP31139_211217. Next base: position 8,558 of record NZ_JBCOAB010000004.1, on the reverse strand, counting down.
CCAGTACGAGCAACGTTTATTTTTGTTGGATATGTACCAGGTGTTTTTGCTTCTTCTAATATCTTTGGTAACATTTCTTTTTTAAACTCTTCCCAAGCAATAGCTCTTAGTTCCTTTTCACTAACTTTTTTTTTCTTAGTTCCAAACATTTTATCCCATCCCTTTAATTAATTATTTTATCTAAAGTATTTTAGATTTATTTAAATTTTATCTATTCATCATCAAAATCATCAAATAAAGTATCTATATAACTTTTTAGTAATTTCATTTTCTTTGGTGTAATATCTTTACCTTCTAAGTGAGCTGCTATTGTTTCTACTTCTGGAGATAGTTTAGGTTCCTTTTTTATATTATTCTCAGTTGAAGTATCTCTTCCTAATAAGTAATCAGTGGATACATCATAGAAATCTGCTAATAAAGTTAACATCTCACCTTTGGGCTCTCTATCATTTTTTTCATATCTACTTATACTAACCTTTGTTGTCCCCACCTTTTGGGCTACATATTCTAAAGTAAGCTCTTTTTCCTCACGTAATCTTTTTAATCTATCGCCTAAAGTATCCATTTGTTCACCTCTTTCATATTTATTATAGAATTTGTAACCAAATAAAACTTAAAAGTAACCAAAAATTAAAAAAAATATTTCTAAAAGTGTTGACAAGTAACCAAAAAGGTAATATTATAGTGTCATAGGTTGGTTACCTAAATGGTTACGGGAAGGTGGTGAGCATATGGGTGAAGTAAAAAAAACTCTTAAAATTCTTAGGGTTAAACTTGGGTTAACTCAGGAAGAGTTTGCAAAATATATTGACATACCTATTTCCACATATAGGAAGAAGGAAAACTGTGAAAGCAAATTTACTTTAGAGGAAGCTTATCGTATATCAAAAATTGCAGATAAAAGTATAGAAGAAATTTTTTTTGCAAACTAAGTTACCAATTTGGTTACTAAAGCGTTTATATAATATCTAAAGTTATTTTAACCAATGCAAAATCAATTATTAATTGAAGAATATGTAAAAATGAATCAATAAAAGAGTGGAGAGGTGTATATGTCATTTGAAGAAAAATTAAATAGAATGATTGCAACAAGGGATAAGCAAGTATTAAAGCTAGAGGAAGAGCTAGAAGAAAAAAATAGAATTATAGAAGAGCTTACGAAGATAAATGAGAAATCAATATTAGCTATAGGAAGAGATGAAATTAAAGAAGAGATAGTTAATAGAGTTACAGGAATTTATCCTGAAGCAACAGTTGACTTTGTTTCTGAACTTTTAGAGGAAATTAAAAGGGATTTGATTAAAGTTTCAACAAAAAAGTTTTTGGTAATTAACAGAAATTAAAGTTTTGAATAAAATAATATAAAAAATTTAAGAGGTAAAAATATGGGGTTAGGGACAGAAGTATTTACAATGCCAGGAAGCAAATTTAAGGCTGTTTGTTTAAACCCAGTTGAAGATCCAGAAAAAATAAAAGAAATTTCACAAAGATATTATCAAGGATTAGTTAATGCTTTGGAAATTACTTTCGGAGAAGCATGGGCAACAGAGATTTTTAAGATAAGGGGTTGGACAGAAGAAGATTTTATAAAAGTAGGAGGAAAGTATGAATTTAGAGGAAAGAAAGCAATTGAAGAAGGAGATAGTAGAAAAAATATTGGAAGCTAATCCAGAAGCAACACCAAATTATTGCATAGTACTTTTAGATGAAATTAAAGAAAGTGTAATAAGTGCTGCAATGAATAGCATTTTAACAAAATGAAATTTAAACATAAGACAAGCAAGGCTGAAAAGCCTTTTTAAATGGTCGAATGTGCGAAAAATGCTGTAGAAAAAGTAAATATAAAGACTAGATAAGGCGATAAGCTTTTTAAAAATAACATAATGGCGAAAAATACCGTTGAATATAAAGAAAATGGAGGATAAAAAGATGGAAAATGTAAAACATCAAAGAAAAGAAGGAGTTCAATTATTCATTAATAAAGAGTTAGAACTTGAAGTAAGAGCAGTTGAAATTAATGGAGAAGGTTGGTTAGTTGGTAAAGATGTTGCAGAAATTTTAGGGTATAAAAATACAAGAAAAGCTCTTTTAGATCATGTAGATGAAGAAGATAAGGGAGTAACGAAATGTGACACCCTTGGTGGAAGTCAAGAAATGATAGTAATAAATGAAAGTGGTTTATATTCTCTAGTTCTTAGAAGTAAGTTATCAGGAGCTAAAAAGTTTAGAAGATGGGTTACATCAGAAGTATTACCACAGATAAGAAAAACTGGAGGATATGTTCCGATAAGCGAAGAAGATGATGAAGCTTCAATTATGGCAAAAGCTTTAGAAATAGCACATAGAACACTTAATAAGAAAGATGAATTGTTGAAAGCTAAGGATAAAGAGATAAGGGATTTATCAGAAGACTTAAATCAAAAGAATAGATTTATTAATCAGTTAGCAGCAAGTGAAAATACTTTATTAGTTAGAGAAGTTGCAAAGGTTGCATCTAAAGCTGATGTAGTAATTGGGGAAAAGAGATTATGGGCCAAGCTTAGAGAATGGGGATTGATTTTTAAGAACTCAACAGAACCAAAGCAATGTGGAATTGATAAAGGGTATTTTGAAGTTAATGAAGGTACCAAAGAAGCTAAAGGCAAGGTGTTTACTTATAGAACTACAAGGGTTACTGGAAAAGGACAAGCTTATATCATAGAAAGATTGCTTAAGGAGATTAAATAGTGAATTTATGGAGAGCTTAAATATATGGGGCATATGCACATTTGTAATGCCATTAATATTAATAATAATTATTGGGTTAATAATGATAATTACATCTATTTTAGATGTAGTAAACAAGCTAATAAAGAGAATTAGGAGGTAAGAATGAAAGAGTTAAGAGAAAAGCTACATAAAACTATTGATGAATACGGAAGGACAGATGAAAGAACTGTTGCTATTAGCCAAGAATTAGACAAGCTAGTTTGTGAAGCACAGAAGTTAATTATAAAAAAGGGATTAAGCTATATAGAAGCTATAGAAAAAGCAAAAGAATTGATAGGATCTGAAAGAGTTGGCGCTCATGTAAATTCAGATTCAATCAATTCAAAAGAAATCAAGGATAGTATAACAGAAAATTAAAATAATTTAAACAGGAGGATTTAAATAATGAATATGTTATTACAAAATGATTTACAAGAAGTAAAAGAGGAATTTAAAGTAATTGACTTGCAAAGTGCTACATGGGTATTAAGAAAGTTAAGAGCAGTAAATGAAAAGATGAATGAAATTAATACTATAGCAGTTGAAGAAATATCAAGAATTAATGAGTGGGCAGAAAAAGAAGTTAAGTCATTAAATGACGATAAGGAATATTTTGAGGGGTTATTAAGTGCTTATTACATAGAGGAGAGAGCTAAAGATAAAAAGTTTAAATTATCAACTCCATATGGAAAAGTAACATCAAGAAAAACATCTAAATATATCTATGAAGATGAACAAGCAATTATGGATTATTGCAATATGAATGAAATAGATGTAATCAGAGTTAAAGAAGAGTTAGATAAGACTTCATTTAAGAAGCTTTGTAAAGATGGTGTAAATCAAGAAACAGGTGAAGTTGTTCCTGGAGTAAGAGTAGAAACTGTAGAGAGTATTAGTGTAAAAACTGAATAGGAGGACTTTAGATGAACTTATATGAAAAGTTAGTTGAGATTAGAAAAGAGGTTATAAACTTTTCTAAAGATACAGAAGGATATGGATATAAATATGTAAGTGGTAGTCAAGCTATAGCAAAGATAAGAGATAAGATGGATGAGTTAGGAATAATATTAGTTCCAGGAGTAGGAGATACAATTACATCTACTTACGATTATATAAACTCTAAAGGTAAAGAGTGTACAGATCATGTAGTATCTGGAGATATGTCTTATACATGGATTAATGCAGAAGAGCCGAGTGAAACATTAATAGTTCCATGGAAGTTATATGGAGCACAAGATGATATATCAAAAGCATTTGGTAGTGGTTTAACATATTCAGAAAGATACTTTATATTAAAGTTTTTCCAAGCACCTACTGATGATGCTGATCCAGATAATAGAGATACATCTAATAGAGGAACTGGAGCTAAAAAAGGATTAAGTGAAGCGCAAGTAAAGAGATTATATGCAATTGCTAATACAGTAGGATATGATAAAAAAACAATTCAACAAATGGTAACTACTAGATATAACAAGGCAGTAGAGCAGTTAACTAAAGCAGAATATGACCATGTTTGTAACGGATTGGAGGATAAGAAAAATGGCTAATTCAATTAAATTAGATTGGAGAAATCAAGAGATATTTTATGTACCTGCTACAGATGTTGAATTTATGATAGAGGACAGAACGGAAAAGATTAAATTAACAAATGAGCAGTTTGAATATTTGTTTGACCAATACAGAGAAAGCGTTGGAGAAAAGACAGTTAGTGAGTTAGAGGATAAAATCTTAGAATTAGAGGTTGCATTAGAGAATGCACATGAAATTATAGAGGAGAAGGAAAGACTAGAGGATGTTAGAAGAGAAAGATATTTTAGTCCTTCTTACTAGAGGTAGTTAGTATGGCAGAAGGGTGGATAAAACTTCACAGGTGTTTATTTAATAAGGCTATATGGCAAAATTCCACTCCCGAACAAAAGGTAATATTTATTACCCTTCTAGGAATGGCAAATCATAAGGGAAAAGAATGGGAGTGGAAAGGCAAACAATTTAAAGCTGAACCAGGTATGTTAGTAACTTCACTTGATAGCATTTGTACAAGGTGTGGTAAAGGAATTTCAGTTCAAAATGTCAGAAGTGCATTGAATAAATTTGAAAAATACGAATTTCTAACACAAGAGGTAACAAAGACAGGAAGGCTCATAAACATAGTAAATTGGGGTATTTACCAAGGTGGATTTGAAGAAGGTAACAAAGATACTAACAAAGAGGTAACAAACGACCAACAAAGCACTAACAAAGAGGTAACAAAGAACCAACAAACAGGTAACAAAGAGGTAACAACTAACAAGAATGATAAGAATATTAATAATGATAATAATGTTAGAGAAAGAGAAGAATGGGAAGAAGTAGAAGAAGAAAAATCTCCTCCGCTTCCACCTCTTTCATTCCCAACCCAAACACATAAAAAGTTTTATGAGCAATGGGGAGAAGTTGCATATAGAACATGGTTTTATGATGCAGTAGTAGTTGAAGGTGAAATTATTAATATATCATCACCAGATGGCTTTAAAAATGAAATTTTAAGAAGTAAATATAAAGATTATTTAGAAAGAATAACGGGCAAGGAAGTAGAGATAGGTGGTTAATTTGAAATCATGGGAAGAGATGACTAATGCTGAAAGAGCAGAGCAAACTTTTAGAGATTTAAGGTTAAGGCAAGAGAGAAGAAGAGCAGGAGTAAGGGAAGCAAATAACTTTATGTTTAATAATATTCTTAAAGCTAAAAGGAATAGGGACAAGATTACTGCTAAGAAGTATAGGCAAAGGTGGTAAAGGAGGATTAAATGACTAGATATTGCAAAGTGTGTGGAAATCCTTATACAGAATTACATCACATAATGTTTAGAAGTGAAGTTAAAGCACTAGAGCATTGTAAATTAAATTTAGTAAATCTATGTGTAGAACATCATAAAGGAACATATGGAGTACATGGAAGTAAGGGAGCAAGTCTTAATAGAAAACTTAAATTAGAATTTCAAAATACTTTAGAAGAGTTATGGGACAAGCAGTATTTAACTAGAGAAGAAATAAAGGAAGTATTGCAGATTAACGATAAGTCACTTAATAGACTTTTAAAGAGATTATCTTTGCAAGATGATAAATATATCAAGGAAGATGTAATAAGAGCCGTAATGGGTGGGAAATTGATTATATAGAGGTGTAATTTGGAGGAATTAAAAAATCAATATCCGGATGATTGTATTATCTTAGGAAACATAATTAAAAGAAAAAATAATCTAAAAGAAGATGATATAGCAGGAGCATTTAGCTTAATGCAGGATAGCTTACAAGCGTATTTTAGATGGAGCGTAATAAGATGTGAAATAAGAAGTAATTTAAAGCGTGGAGAAAGAGCGGAGCTTAAAGATTTACTAGAGAATATAGTTAAGTATCTAGATGAAGTACATAGAGATACAAGGGTACTATATAAGCTTGGTAGAGAAGATTTAAGAAATAATAGAGAGGAGTAAAAAGATGAACGAGTATAAAGCTAAAAAGGTCATGGAGATTTTAGAAAAAGATTTAGAAGAATATAAAAATTAAATATATAGAGAATAGGAGTAAATTCAGCTAATGTTATATGCTTCTATTCTCATAAGAAAATCAATTTCAACAGAGGTGATTAAGTGATTGTAGTTGAAGGAAAGATAAAAGGAAAAGCTAGACCAAGATTCAATACTAAAACAGGAAGAGCATTTACTCCAGGGGATACTATTACATATGAAAACTGGATTAAATGTTGTTACCAGGAGCAAGATGGAAAGTTTATAGATGGGCCAGTAAGTGCAAGGATAGAGGTTTACTATAAAATACCTAAGAGTTATACGAAGAAACGTGTACAAGCTATAAGAGATGGGGTAGAAATGCCATTAAAGAAACCAGACTCGGATAATATAGCAAAAATAGTATTGGATAGTTTAAATAAAATTGCATTTGATGATGATGCGCAAGTAGTAGAGTTAACAGTTATAAAGAAATGGACAGAAGAACAAGAAAGAATTGAATTTGAAGTGGAGGAAGTAAGGAGTGAATAAAGTTATTCTTATTGGAAGGTTAACCAAGGATCCAGAGTTAAGATATGCAGCAGGAAGTGGAACAGCAGTTTGTAGATTTACATTAGCAGTATCAAGACAGTTTAAAAAGGACGAAACAGATTTTATAAATTGTATAGCATTTAATAAAACTGGAGAAGCAATTGCACAATATGTTACTAAGGGTAGGCAGTTAGCAGTTGTAGGGAATATAAGAACTGGTAGTTATGATGGGAAAGATGGAACTAAGAGGTATACGACGGATGTAGTTGTAGAAAGCTTTGAATTTATAAGTAATAGTAATTCAAATAATAATCAAGGTAATGCAGAAACATGGAATCCGCAAGAGGATATGGGATTTGGTGAGGAAGTACCAACAGATTATGGAGATATGCCTTTCTAGGGGGAAATTATGAATAGAGCAGAAAGAAGAGCTAGAGAAAAAGAAAAGAAGAAAGATAGTAATAAGAAAGTTGAGGCTATGGCATGGTTTAGGTCATTGCCTGCTGCTAAACAAACATTGATAGATAGCTTAGTAAAAATTGAAGCAAGGAAAGAGAATGATAGCTTATTAAAAGCAATTGATAGATGTTTTAGTGCAGCAGTTTTTGAAGAACTTGAAAACTTAGAGTGGGAAGATGTTAAAAGAATTATAGATAAAAGCGCAGAGTTGATGCTAGATGATGCACATAAAATGAAAAATTTAAAAGAAAGTTTAGGAGGAAGTTACGATATGGCGATAAAGAAAATAAATGAAGAAATGGCACCAGAGGTTGAAAAGAGGGTAAGGGAGTTAATCAAAGATGGATATAATCAAAAAGTTAGTGTAAAGATGCTAATAGAAGAGTTTAACACTCTTAGTACAGCTATGTTAACTAATGCTTATAAAAGGACTAAGGCTATAGTTTCAGAAGAAGAAAAGTTAAAGAAGATAGCAGAGCAAGAAGAAAAAGAAAAAGATGTATCTAATAGAATAAAAGAAGTTTTAGGAGAACCAGATAAAGAATTAGAAGATGCATTAGAGTATATTTTTAAAGATGAATTAAAAGAAGATGTTAAGGAAAGTGTTAAGAGTGAAAATAAGGCTCATACAGAAGAAAAAGAAGATAAAGGTATAAATATACCTAAAGAAGTAGAAAAAACTAATACAGAAGAGAATAATAAGGTGAAAACAACGGTTAAGAACAAGAATAGCAAATTAAAAGTTATTAAAGAAGTTACTAAAGTTATAGAAAGAGAAGTCCAAGGAGAATATGGTTTATATAACATAAAAGGATCAGTAGTAACAGTAGATGAAGAATTTGCATTCAGCAATGTAGAAGATGTTAACTGCTGGGCAAGTGCTGAAAGAGAAGATTTACTAAAACAAATGGAAGAGATTAAAGGGAAAATTAATCATATAAATTCATGTGAGCAGGAAGCTATAGAAGTTATAGAAACGTTTATGAATATTTAAGGTTTAAATAGGTAGTGTAGCACCTATTGGTACAAGCAGACTACACATTGCACCATGACTTGTACCAAATAAAAATGAAATTATTTTTAGAAAGGATTTAAGAATGGATAGAATAGATTATCAAAATAAAATATTAGACACAATAGATAATGCTTTAAATAATTTAAGTTCAGATGAATTTGATATTTTAATGCAAAGAATACAAGAATATATTGATGATTTAAATTAACGAATAATTTGAAATTATTGCGAGTTAGTAAAAGGAGAAATAAAAATGAGAAAATTTATAGTTAAGGTTACAACCACAAAAGAGTTTGAAA